>JABZJO010000006.1:0-10164 GCA_015257755.1 Candidatus Nanogingivalaceae bacterium | reverse complement strand
ACGCGAAGTTGCTTTAAAAATCGCATCAAGTTTGTTCGAATAAGTTTCATCTGGGCTAAAAAACCTAAAATTATCAGGATTTTTTTTGAAAACTTTCTCTAGTAAAGCACCAACGGCATTCATCGCAAGAGATTTTTCACCCAATTCTTCAGTAATTTCCGGCAATTTTAATTCTTTAAAATTCAAATTTGCATCAATAAAACGATTTCGGCCAATTCTGCTTGAATTTTCTGGTAAAAAATCATTAATCCATTCCTTAAATTCACCCCGCTCATAATCAAAAAGCTCATCAAATTTATATGATTTCATCCAATTTTCAAGTTTTTCAAGTTCATTTCTATCAGTTTTCGCCTTCAAAAGAGGCACTTGATGCGCGAGCGAGTTTCCTTCAATTTTTTGACCGTTATTTCCTTTTACGCCCGAGCTACCTTTTTTACTTCGCATTATAATCATTGGTAAGCGAATAAATTTATTGTTTCGCCCAAATTTTATTCGCGAAATATCTCGAAATGCATTCGAAAACGCATTAGAAAGCTCTAAATCAAAATCTTCCGCAGAATATTCATCAACAATTTTAGGCTCCCAACCAGCTCCATGAAAAAATTGAATCAATTCAAAATCACTCATTGAACCAAAAATCGTTGGACCCGAAATTTTATAACCATTTAAATGCAAAATTGGTAAAACAACCCCGTTTTCAACCGGATCAATCAATTTATTCAAATGCCAAGAGGCTGCAATTGTTCCAGTTTCAGCTTCACCGTCACCAATTAAAGTTGTAATTACTAGGTTTGGATTATCTAAAACAGCACCAAAAGCGGTAGACAATGAATAACCAAGCTCACCGCCCTCAAGAATTACACCAGGCGTAAATGGGCTGGCATGCGACGGAAATCCGCCCGGCCAAGAAAAGTTTTTCGAAATATATTTAATTCCACTAAGATTTCGAGCAACATTAATATCAAATTTCGAAAGAGTTTCTTCAAGAAAAAGATTCGCTTGAAGTGCTGGAAAAGCATGGCCAGGACCAAGCATAAACGCTGTTTTTATATCGCTTTTAGCAAAATCCAGCTGTTTTTGCATATTTAAAAGATGTGCATAAACATGATTAACACCCGGACAACTTCCCCAATGACCAAGAAGCCGAGGTTTAATATCTTCAAAAGTTAAGGGGCGTTCCAACAGAAAATTGTCTTGCAAAAAAATTTGCGAAACTGTTAAATAATTTGCCGCACGAATAAACTTTTTAATATTTTCAAGATTTTGCCCACTATTCATGTGTTATATTTTATCATATTTATGCTTAATTTTAAAGTTTTAAAATTAAAAACCGCCAACATTAGGCGGTATACTATGATAAAAAGGTACGGACTCTAGCTTTTTAAAAAATCATTTTAGTAGGAGGCTAATCCGCGAGTCCCAACCTTCTATAATAAGGCGAAACGGATCAACGCTTATAATAATATCACATTCCTTATATTTTGTCAACGATAATTTTATTTTCTTCCAACTTTAACCATTGCGGCCCGCAAAACCTCACCTTTTAAAGTGTATCCTGCGCGCAATTCTGCTAGAATAACTTCTTCTTCGCCCTCAGAGTCTTCATCAAATTGAATTGCTTCGTGAAGTTCAGGATTAAAAACAGTTCCTTCAGCAGAATTAATTTTTTCTACACCAATTTTGGAAAGATTTTTATCAAGATTTTTACTCATCTTAACAACATTTTGCGCCCAAGCATTTTGTGCTAATTCTTCTGGTAAGTGCGAAATTGCTCTTTCAATATCGTCAACCATTGGAATTAACGCCAAAATAGCCTTCTTTTCACCTAAATTTTGTGCATTCGAAACTCGACTTTCCACATTTTTACGATAATTCTCAAAATCTGCTCGCGTACGCTGCAAATCGTTTTTTAGCTCCAAATTTTCTGCGTGAAGTTTTTCCGCTTTAGAATCTTTTTTAAAAAATCCACCTTTTTTCTCATCTTTCGAAACTTCTTGATTTGTATTTAAATTATTATCTTTCATACTTTCCTCCTTAAATTTTACTTGCATGTTTTGCAACTTTCTCTAAAAATATTTCTCGAACTTCCAGTGTGTTTGGTTCCCGATTCATATCTCCCAAGTTCATTACTTTTCTAGTTTTTATACCGCAATGATTCAATACTGCATTTTTTAAAACCGCAACCCCATAGCTATCTGGTACGCTAATGATTCCGCTAAAAATTTTATACCACCAACTTGGCCCTTGAGATGTTGTGATAATATCAGCAGTTTTACCCTTTAAAAGCTTTTTAAATTGCTGACCAGTGATAAAGTTTAATATAAAAATACCTTTATGATTAGATGAATATGCGACTCCAGGCGTAAAAACACGATCAATCCAACCCTTCATCAAACTTGGCATTGAACTCCACCAGATCGGATAAATGAAGATTAGGTGATCCGCCCATTGAATTAATTCTTGCGAACGTGTGATTTCAGCGTCCTCCACCATTCGTTCTCGATAGCCAAAACGCAAAACTGGGTCAAATTTCATATCCGCAAGATTTAGAGTTTCAATTTCATGCTTTTCATTATCAAGATTATCTATAACTTTATTAAAAATAGCTGTGCTAAAACTCTTTTTATCTGGATGACCGTTTATCACTAGAATATTCATTATCTCTCCTTAAACTATAATATCTCTTCTAAAAATTCACCGGTTTTTTGAACTAATCGCACTACTTTTCCGTAATTCTGACGAGTTGGCCCAAGCACTCCAATGTAAGAATTTTCCGAAAATGGACTTTCGAATTTCGAAATAATCAAACTTGCACCCGAACTTTTACCGATTGGATTTTCGCTACCAATATAAACATTCAACGGTTCATTTGGCGCAACTTCACGCAGCCAAGGTTCAAGGTTGTCTAATAGCTGAGCAACAGATTGAACCGCCTCACCGCTTTCGAATTCTGGCTGTGAAAAAAGATTATAAATTCCGTTCATATAAAGTTGGTCGCCAATCGTTGCAAGACCAAGATTACCAGTAATCTCGACTAAAGAATCCACCGCCGAACGAATCGCATGATCAGCACGATCATTCTGGGCTGAAACCCGCGAAGAAATTGCACGAAAACCTCTTAGATTATCTTTTGAATTGCTTGCATTGAGTAAAATTTGCTCGTCTCCACCTTGGTTTTCTTCCGTTAATCGATTAACATAGAATCGATATCCTTTATCCGTCGGAATTCTGCCAGCGGAAGTATGCGGCTGAGTAATTAAACCGAACTCCTCCAACTTGGCCATCTCTGAACGGATCGTTGCACTAGAAACTTCGAAAAGTTTAGCTAAAGTGACTGAGCCAACCGGGCTAGCAACCTCGGCATATTGCTCAATAATTGCAACTAAAATTTGCGTTTGTCGCGGCGTAATATTCATGTTTTTAGTTTAGCACAAATTAGCACTTAGGTCAATAGAGTGCTAATTCTGTATTTTCAGAACATTACACTTGACTTTTTCACTTCTGCATGTTATAATTATATTGTTTTGATTTATGTCAAAAAGTTTTTTTGAAGGAGGGCGTTGGTATGCCAAAAATTACATCAACTTCATCTGCTAGCTCTAAAAGGATTGCCCACGCAATCAATGAAAAGTTCAGACAGCAAACGCTAGACGACGCAAACAAGGATACGTTAACTGGATTTAGTAAGTTCTGCCGCGAATTCTATAATCTTAACCAAGGTTTGGATTTTAAGTTTAGGCTCGTTGATGATAATGGAAATAAGCTATATGCCATATGGCTCACAAGTGAAGCTTGGCTGTCTTTGAAGATTCCCGAAGGCTACTTCTTCGGTACACCGTGTGGATTTTCTGATGGTGTATTTGAAACTGCAGTTTTTGTCGACCGTCGCAGGAAAACTTATTTCTAAACCCTCGTGATTAATCCCGTAAATACGGGATTTTTTCTTTTTCCTTATTTTTTATACCCCTATAGAATAATCTTGAAAAGCGCTTTTATTTGACTTTTTATCGTATTTATGCTATAATTACAAAGTCTTAGTAATTGCTAAGAAGTAAATTTTAAAGAAGAGTTATCTGGAATATCGTCTATTCATTTTTCTAGATTTTCATTTCCGCAGATGGGTTTTCAATATCTGAAAGCTCGCCCGCGGGAATGAAAACCGCCAAAATAATGAAAGGCTTTCACTAACAAGAGTGGAAGAAGAGTGAGAAAAAATGGCTAAACTCAGTAGAGAAGAAATGATTCGACTAAATCCTGGAATAAAAATGGTTTTTGGAAGAACCCATGATTGTAGGGGTTATTTAGTACTATTCAGTGCTTTAGATTTTCGTAATTTAATCCTACCAAAAGGGTGGAAGATTGATGCCGAAAATGGTTTAACAGATAAATATTTTACTAATGGCCCATACGGTTCATATCCAGTATTTATAAAAAATGTATTGGTTGCAGGATCAAAGATAAATATTGATGAAAAAACGGACAAGGCTGTTATCTACAGACCATAACTCTTCTAAACCCGCAAAAAATGCGGGTTTTTTTCTTTTAGGTTATTTTTACAGTCCTAAAAACTTACTCTTAATATCTTCCAAAAGTTTTCTTGCTCGCACACGCACCTCAATGTCTTTATAATTAAATTCAACATCTTGGTGCATAATTTGATCAATGATTCGCGCCGTATTTCGAAAATCATCATTTAAAATAAAGTGAAAATATGGCACTTCGAGCGCTCGCTCCAATGAAGAAATCGCTTCTGGCAAACGTTTTTCGAAATCTTTTTCGAATTCTTCTGCATTTGAATATCGGTTTGCAAAACGTGCTCGCCAAGTTTCGAAATCTGGTGGCAAAATAAAAACCGCAACCACTCGCTCGCTCATTTTTTTATATTCTGCAATTCCTTGTATATCAATATCCGTTACGGAAATCTGCCCGTTTTGGTTCGCTTTTTCAATCTCTACAACACTTGTACCATAAATCCTATCGTGAACAAATTTCGCCTCAATAAACTCACGTTTATTAAGCATTTCTTCAGCCTTTTCAATCGAAATAAAATTGTAGTCAATACCATTTTGTTCAATTTTGCCATTATTTTCACGAGGCTGGCGCGTTGTGTGGCTGACAATATCACGATATTCTTCATTTTTTAAAAGATGTTTCTTGGTTGTATCTTTTCCTGCGCCAGAAATTCCCGCAAGTAGTAAAATGCGAGAATTTTCAACTAAAGTAATAGCTTCAGGTGGCGTTTGATAGTTTTTTACAAGAAATTCAAGGTTATTCATATTAAAATTATACTATATTTTCTGAATTTCGTCAAAAATTTCCTGCTCAGAAATTTCATTTAATTTTCGGTTTTTTATAATTTTCGAAATAATTTTAGCTGCAAAAAATCCAAGAAAATTCTGCTCAATTTTATTTTCACCATTCATATATTTATCAAAATCATAATTTTCAGCATTTTTAGAAAATTCCAAGAAATCTTTTTTAATCTCTGGTGAAAGTTTAATATTTTTCGAAATTCCAGCCAAATAAAATCCTCCACCAACCGCCAAGATATCCATTAAAAATTCGTTTTTAAAATTTAATTTCCGCAAATTTTCACTCGTAACAGCTCGAATTATCGCGTTTCGAATATCAATATTGCGAATATCTCTAAAAACTTCGCAAATCTCAAAAGCAGCATGATTTTGCCTTCTATAAAAATCAATTCCATCATCAGAATAAGTCCAAATTTTTCGACAAAAAACCAAATCGTAACCTTTATTTTCACCAAATTGTGGTCGTAAAATTCGTAACGCTTGCCTATAACTTGAGCGCAATTTCTTGCGGAAAACTTTATTATTTTTAAAATTTCCCAAAATTATTTTTCGCATTTTAGAATCTCCTTTTTGGCAAATTTAATAAATTCCATTGTTGGAATTCGCACGGCTTCAATCGGTTTAATTTTATGAAATTTACAATATTCACTAACCAAAAAATCACCAATTTTATATCCCAAATTGTATGGAAAATCAGGATTTTCACCATTAAAGTTATACAGCCATGCATTATAGTTGCATTCTTTTTTATTTTCACAAATATCAATCGCTTCAGCAAGCCTCTTTAAAATCATTGCCTTTTCATTCTTGTTAAAATATAAAGATCTATCCTCCCATTGTATATTAATCTCTTTTCTAATTTGCTTCTCAAAACCCAAAGCCAGACCCTCTGGAATTATATTAGCCATTAACCAAAGATCTCGCTCATAAAATCCTCGATAGACATGATTTAACTCATGGAAAATTAGCCATACAAAATCTGCTTCTGTAAAGTTATCATCATAAATTTGAATTTCTGCACAGTTATCGACAAGATAACCAACACCCATCAATAGCTCATTCTCCTTGCCTATAATGGATGGCTTTTCCTCATGAGCAAAATAAATATCAACATTATTCATTTCCGGAAAATATCTTTTAAAAAAAGGTTTATATTTCTCGAAATATCGTTTAATTTTTTCACGTATTTCAAGATTTATATCCGAATTAAAAATTAAATTAAACATGTTTTCCATATAATAAAATAAAGACTTCTAAAATTTAAAAGCCCCCTTTCGGAGCCTTTAAAATTAAAATTTAGCGTTTGTATGAACGTTCACCACATCATCGACATCATCAAGCGCATCCATTAGTTTTTCAACTTTCGCGCGAGTTTCGTCATCGGTGATTTCAACTTCCATATTTGGTACATATTGAAGTTCGGCTTCTTTCACGGTTAGACCTTTTTCAATTAGTTCTTTTCGAACTTTCATTAGATCTTTCTGATCTGTATAAACTATAATTTCGCCATCTTCTTCAACCGCATCTTCTGCACCAGCATCAAGAATTTCAAGCAGAGCGTCTTCACCTGTTGCTTCAACCAAAATAACACCTTTTCGAGAGAATTGAAACATCACGCTTCCGGCGTCAGCAATTCGGCCGCCATTTTTCACTAAAGCTGTTTTTACTTCCGGCAACGTTCGGTTGCGATTGTCTGTTGCAGTTTCGATAACTAACCCAATACCATTTGGACCATAACCTTCATAGGTGATTTCCTCAAGAACTGCCGCATTTTTATCGGCAGCTCGCGCAATCGCACGTTCAATATTTGCGTTAGGCATATTTACTGCACGTGCTTTTTCAATTGCGAGCGCTAAGCTTGGGTTCATATCTGGATCAGCACCACCACGCGCTGCAATTGCTATTTGGTTTCCGATTCGTGTAAAGATCGCGCCTCGTTTTGCGTCATTCACACCTTTTTGTCGTTTAATTTTTGACCACTTATTATGACCAGCCATAATTCTCCTTAATTTTTATCTATAAATCTTTACCTATTTTAACACTTTTTGGCTAAAATTTCAAATTTTGAAAGCAAAAGTATAGCTATTTTTATCTAATTCGGTGTGCTGCTACGCGAATAATTTCGCTCCAGCTCAAAAATGGTTGTGGAATTTCGGCCAGTTCTCGAGCTGTCATTTCATTTCGAATTGCTAGGGAAATTTGCGCAATAATATTCGATGCATCTGGCGCAACAACGCTTCCACCGATGATTTTCCCTTTTTTATCACAAATAAGCTTCACGAATCCATTACTAAAGTTTTCAATATTACTCTTTGCAATTAGGTTCAATGGCGCAATCGCAGTTTTATATTTTAAGTCTCGCTTCAAACAATCATCTTCACTTAAACCAACACTTGCAATTTCTGGCCAGGTTGAAATCGTTCGAGGCGCAAGTGGAAAATTAACCGCCATTTTTGATCGAGGATGTAAAATATTATGCGCAACTGTTCGACTTGAAAGCAGAATCTCAGATGTTTGCATTTGCGGATTAACAACTCCTCCAACGGCAAAAATATGTTTCATTGAAGTTTGCGCAAATTCGTTTACTAAAATGCCATCCTTAGAATATTCAACATGAGCATTTTCAAGCCCAATGTCTGTATTCGGAGTTCTTTCACCAACAACCAAAATCTCGTCAACACGAACAAATTTTTCCGCTCCACCACGCTGAAAAATCACCCGTTTCATTAGCCCATCTTTTTGAACCGCTAAAACACGTGTTTGTGGCAAAACGTAAACATGGTGTTCCTCTACTAAAATATTTTCTAAGGTAATTCCTACTTCCTCATCTTCTTTAGGTAAAATTCTAGCTGAAACTTCGCTAATATAAACCTTCGTGCCGAAAATAGCCAAAAATTGCGCAATCTCAACAGCCTCCGACCCTCCGCCAATAATGAATATACTCCTTGGCGGGCGTGAAATTTCGAAAATTGTTTTAGGAGTATAATACCTTACATTCTCAATATTTTTAACATCTGGAATTGAAACTTTCGAACCAGTCGCAATCAAGAAATTCTTTGCAGAATAATGCTTTTGGTTAATTGAAATTTCATTTGGTGTTAAAAATCTTGCCTCACCACGAAAAGTTGTAATTCCTAGGCTTTCAAAGAACTTTTGGTTATCATGAGCGCCAGTTCGTTCAACTGCAAGTTTTCTCCAATTAGAAATCATCGGAAAGTTGTAGGTCAAATTTGCCGAGCGAAGACCCATTTTTTCTATTCGCTTAGCTTCGAAAAAAGTTTTCTCTACTTTCGAAATTGCCGCCAAAGGAATATCGCTATAATTTGGTGATTCACCGCCAAAAAGGTCATTCTCAACAACCGCAACACTTAAACCAGCCTTTGATGCAATATTAGCGGCAGCAGAACCGCCAGCACCACTTCCAAGCACAATCAAATCAAAATCAAATTTTCTTTTTACCATTTTTATACTCCTTAAATTATGCTTTTGAAATTTTTATATACATATGCAGCCTCTGGGTGAATTTTTTGTAATATTCCACTAGCTTGCCTTCGAATATCATCACTAGTTATCTCTGGCTTATTTTTTTGCCAATCGGCAAACTCAAGAAGAGTTTTTTTAACAAATTCATTACTTTGACCTTCTGGGGATTTTACTATCAAAAAAGTTTCACTTAAACTTCTCTGTAGTTTTTTATAATCAAATTTTTCAATTTTTCCGTTTGACTTAACTACAACCCTCACAACGAAACTCCTAAAATCTCTGGAGTAAATATAACAACCCCTACAATAAAAGCTAAAACTATCATCCCTAAGCCAGATACAAATTGCAAAAATCTTTTATTCTTATTCCGCCAAACCTGAATTTCAGAAATTGGATGACCACCAGATATAATACAAGCAATACTAAAAATCGGTAGATTTGAAATCAAGACATAGATAACTAAAATAGCAAACTGGAATGCAGGCGAGACCCTTGACGCAAATAATGCTGAAACTACTAGAGGGGCAAAATAGAATAATAATTCGCTCAAAACGCTAATTACCCCCAAAGCAAAGGCTTCAGCTGAATGTTTAGTTTTACTTGCGCGATTATTTAAATACTTAGCAAGTGGCCGAGGAACCCAAAGTTCTGTTCCATTTCGAATATTCTTCCCTCGTCGATAATAAAAAATCCAAGTAGCAACACCTGCAGAAACTAATATTCCCACCAAAACAGCCCAAACAACCTTTGAAAATACAAAATTATAAAATATTCCACCAAAATGTGCAAAAGTAGAAAAAATTAAAATCGTTGAACATATCGAGCCTAAAACCAATGACATTGAAAGTTTAGTTAACTGAAGTTGAGATTTTTTACGGCTTAATGTATGTCCACTTAAAAGTGTTAAAACACTGATACTCAAATGGAAACTAGCGTGCACCATTGCCGCTAAAATCACCACCAATAAAATCATCCAATTATCCATAACCTTTATCATAAATTATATTATAAGCACGAGCGAAAATCAAGGAAAATGTTTAAGTTTTTTCTAAAAGAGCCTTGACTTTTTTATTTTTTTGTGTTATTATAAATAACGTAATAATAAATAAAACAAAAAAGGAAAAATACATGGCACAACATGAACGAATGGCCTCATGGGATAGGCACCGAACAAAAAAAGAACTTCGAAACTTTATTGATGCAAGAATTTCTCGCTTTGATGAATTTGACGATTTAATGTAAAAACTAAAGCTCCTAAAATTGGGAGCTTTTCTATTGAATTTTTTTTCTAGATATGCTAAAATAGACTCATTGTGGTAGCGTAGCTCAGTTGGTTAGAGCGTAGGACTCATAAGCCTAAGGTCGCAGG
>JABZJO010000088.1:0-1935 GCA_015257755.1 Candidatus Nanogingivalaceae bacterium | reverse complement strand
CTTCAATTTCTCGACCAATAACCGGATCAAGTTCGTTATCTTTAGCTTTTTGAGTTAAGTCTTCACCAAATTTTTTCAAAAGTGTTATTTCTCGCCCACTTTGCTGTTTTGGGATTGTTTCAGTTTCTGTTATCGAATTAAAAACGTTCCTGATGTTATCGTCAGCACCCTCGTTTGCCATTTCTTCATCTAAAATTGCCGAAAGCCCATCAATATCCGTTCCAATTTTTCGAAGCATCACCTGAAGCTGTAAGTTTTTCTGTTTAATTATCGAAAAAAGAAGATTTTTAGTAGTAATTTCTTCAGAATTGCCAGAAACCAAACTTGCCATTTTTATCGCAAAAGCCGCTCGATCGGTTAAAATTCTCATATTTGGATCTTCTGGCGCAGGTATTCTATGTTTCGAAAGTGGGCTTTCAACTAAAAAATCATATACATTTTCAAACTTTAAATTGTAGCGATATGCTAAAAGTGTCGCTGAAGATTCACGATTATCCAGAATTCCCAACAAAACGTGCTCAATTCCAATATAGCCCGTTTTAAATTCACGCGAATAAAACTCCGCACGCTCCAGACTTTTTTGTGCGTTTTCGCTCATTCTTGCAATAATTTCTTGAAAATCTTCAGGATTCATACTCTTATTATACCACATCTTAGCAACCTAATACTTAAACGACTTACCTCTTTTTTATTTTTTGATACAGTTTTGGGGCTTATTTGACTTTTATTCTTTTTTTGTATATAATTATTGTATTAAAATGTGTGAACTGAAATTATCTAAAATTCAAACCCCCTTGGGCGAAATGATTGCAATTGCGAACGAAGACGCATTAGTTTTTTTGGAATTTCAAGACAACGACAATTTCGAAAAAGATCTTGAGCAAATTAAAGATTTTTTCGAAACAACTGAAATTCCTGAAGGCGAAAATTTGCCTATAAAACAAATTCGCGCCGAACTTGAAGATTATTTCAAACACCCTTTTGCCGGCTTTCAAACACCTATCGAGATGACTGGCACAGATTTTCAAAAACAAGTTTGGGAAGAAATTCGAAACGTTCGATCAGGCTCAACTACAACTTATTCAGAAATTGCCGAAAAAATCGAAAACCCAAACGCAATCCGTGCAGTTGGTAATGCCCTAAACGCCAACAAGCTTTCAATAATTATTCCTTGTCATCGAGTTCTCACTAAAGACATGGATTTTGGTGGCTACAATAGCGGACAAAATCGCAAAAGTTGGCTACTTCAACACGAAGGAATTTAAAAAACGCTCATTACTGAGCGTTTATTTTTTACTAGAGGCTTTCAAAATATTCAATAACTTTCTTCAAATCTTTGATGTATTTTTCACGGTCTTTAGTCATCATCATCGCTGGGACTGCTAAAGCATAATCGTAGCAGTTTCCGGTATCACAATACAATCCGTTGATTCGAACCGCATGGAATTTCATTCCATCATTCATTGCCTTCTGTACAGGAATCTGATACATCAACTCACCATTTCCGTCAAAATTTTCCGCGTAATCACTCATATATTTAATGAGTTCGTTTTCGAAAATCGCTCCGCGAACACTTGCGAGCTCACTTTTAGCGTTTTCAAAACCTGGTTTTTCGTCGATTTTTTCAACTTCTAAAACCAAATTATCGTCTTTGTTTCGCGGGCGATGAATAATTTCACCTACAACAATCGCATATTTCGAATATTCAATATCATCTTGCACCTGTTTAACCGGCAGAATACTTCCACCGTATTCTTCATAGGTTTCAAAGATCTGTTCGAATTCATTTTTACCAACTGTCGCAAAGTTATCATCTGGGAAAAAGTATGCAAAATCGCTTTTACCAATAAAATCAATAACTTCAGGCGTGCTAAGCGGAGCTTGATTACCATAGAATTTGCAATCTTGTTGGATAAATTTCGCTGGAGCTAAAAA
>JABZJO010000087.1:0-1946 GCA_015257755.1 Candidatus Nanogingivalaceae bacterium | reverse complement strand
CCGTGAAAAGTTTCTTTGGCATTAAAAAATGCTGTCTTCGTATTTTCGAAAAATTCCTGAAATTTCAAAAAATCTTCAACTTTAAACTGAGAAATGTTCTCAAAATCTGAGACAAAAATCTGTTTCGAATCCTGATCAAAATCAAAGAAAACCATTTCTTGATTCTTTTTAAAGAAGTCTTCAGCTTTAATTTCTGGCAAAAAATCAAGATTTTTTGTTTCATGCTCAGGTTCACTAAAAATATTTATCTGATTACTATTTTCAAAATTTACTGAACTTACCCTCATCTCTTTAGGAATTTTTTTAACTAAAGAGTTAAATTCTAATTTTCGAAGCTCTTTCAATACTTCTTCATAGTTAAAGTTATGGATATCGGCAGCATCAAAATCAATTTCAACTGGTGCATCCAAAAAAATTTTAGCAATCTCTTTGCTCATAAATGCTGATTCTTTGCCATCCTCAAGCTTCTTTCGCCAAGATGGTTTAATCTTGTCTAAGTTTTCATAGATCCCCTCAAGAGTAAAGAATTCCTGCAAAAGTTGAGTTGCTGTTTTTGGTCCAATTCCCGGAACACCCGGAATATTATCGCTCGAATCACCCTGAAGCGCCTTTAAATCTAAAAACTGAGATTGTTTTAAGCCGTATTTTTCCTCAAAATATTCAAGATCAAACTCTTCAATCTCTGAAAAACCTCGCTTCATTGCAAAAACTTTTGTATTTTGATCAATTAACTGTAGCATATCAAGATCAGATGTAATCAAATTAGCCTCAACACCAAGTTTATTAGCTTGAAGCGCTAGCGTTCCTAAAATATCATCCGCCTCATAACCATCGGTCTCAAAAAGCGGCCAACCCAAAGTTTTTAAAAAATCCTTCAAAAGTGGAATTTGCTCATAAAAATCATCTGGAGCTTTTTTACGACCAGCTTTATATTCGGGGTAAATCGCACTCCTCTTAGCGGTTGAAGTTCCTTTTTTATCCCAAGCTACCACCACATAATCTGGTTTCAGTTTTCGAATTACTTCAAAGGCTAAACTCGCAAAGCCATAAACTCCGCCGGTTGGCGTGCCATCTTCAAGGCTTAAATTTTTCATTGCGTAATAACCCCTATAAAATACGCTTTTTCCATCAATAATCACTAGTTTTTTCATTATCTTTAATTATACCACGCTTGAGAATATTTTTCACTTTTGATAAAGTACTGTTTTTATGCTATTATAATAATTATGGTTAAAATCTCAATTGACGAAACTGGAAATCTTGGTGAAGGTGGTGGTGATTATTTTATAATCGCTGCTAGTGTTATGAAAACTCCTGAAGCTCAAAAAAAGGCCGCAAGACTAATTCGAAAGACCCAAAAAAAGCGATTTGGCGTTTTTCGAAAAGAAATTAAATTTAGTGAAATGAATTTTGAAGAACGAGTTGATATTTTAAATCAAATTGCTTTAATTGATAATGTTTATATTTATTACATTGCCATCTATAAACCTAATGCAGCGATTCTACGCAAGCTGCCTCATAATCTAGCCTATAATTACTTTTCTGGAATGTTAATTGATCGTATCGTTAGTGATTTCAATGAAGATATCAAGGTCGTATTTGACCAGCGCTCAACTGCTATAAAATCTCAAAATTCACTTCTTGAATACATCACTATCCGCGCCGCAACTAATCCAAACTTTAATCGCACAATTTTTGTTACTCAAAAAGATTCGCGTAGTAGTAAGCGTCTCCAGTTTGCAGACGTTATTGCGGGTGCCGTCGGAAGCTTCTATCGACATAGTGGCGACACCTCCCTGATCTCCATTATTGAACCAAAAATTATAAAATGCCATTGCGAAGAATATCCTGAAGCCAATTTTATAAACCCCTTTCTCAAAAAATAAATAGGGTCTTTAACCCTATTTTTAATTATTATGGATAAAATTAGCGATGTTTATTGCAGC
>JABZJO010000086.1:0-2003 GCA_015257755.1 Candidatus Nanogingivalaceae bacterium | reverse complement strand
T
The DNA here is from genome assembly GCA_015257755.1 of Candidatus Nanogingivalaceae bacterium. Lineage (GTDB taxonomy): Bacteria > Patescibacteriota > Saccharimonadia > Saccharimonadales > Saccharimonadaceae > Nanogingivalis. Next base: position 2,002 of record JABZJO010000086.1, on the reverse strand, counting down.
CACACTTCCTTCTTCAAGCATTTTATAAATAGCTTCGGGATTTTTCGCAAGCTCTTCACGCCTTTCTCGAATAGGTTTTAAAATCTTATCCATTTCTTCGATAAGGTATTTTTTAACCGCAACATCGCCTAGTCCACCTTTTTGATATTGCTTTTTCATCTCCTCAACCTTATTTTTATCTTCAGCAAAAACATCTAGATACGCGAAAACAACATTTCCTTCAACTTTGCCCGGATCTTCAACCCTAATATGATCTGGGTCGGTATACATTTTCATTATTTTTGCGCGCATTTCTTCAAAAGAATCCGCAAGATAAATTCCATTATTTAGGCTTTTACTCATTTTAGCATTCATGCCATTAATACCCGGCAAGCGACGTTCAAACCCTTCTTTTGGAAGGATAATTTCCGGTTCAACGAGAACTTCTGAATTATAAGTTTGATTAAAAGAACGCGCAATTTCACGAGTTAATTCAATCATTGGCGACTGATCTTCGCCCGCAGGAACATGAGTAGCCTTGAAGGCTGTAATGTCTGCAGCTTGCGAAATTGGATAGAATACAAAACCACTTGGTACACCTTCGCCAAAGTTCTTCTGTTTAATTTCAGTCTTAACTGTTGGGTTGCGCTCGAGACGCGAAATAGAAACTAAATTCGCATAAAACATCGCAAGTTCAGGAAGTTGTGGAATTTGACTCTGAATAAAAATTGTCGTTTTTGAGGGGTCAATCCCTGCAGCTAAATAATCCAATGCAACTTCAAGAACATTTTCACGAACTTTTTCAGGATTTTTTGCATTATCTGTTAAAGCTTGGGCATCGGCGATCATCACAAACATTTCATATTCGCCCGAATTCTGTAGGTTAACTCGATTTTTTAACGACCCTACATAATGACCGATATGTAATTTTCCAGTTGGACGATCACCTGTTAAAATAATTTTTTTACTCATTTCTGCTCCTTTAAAGCCTTATTAATATCTTTCGAAATTTGTGAAATCATGGATTTTGTTGGCTCATGTGCGCTTAAAACTTGCGAAACCTTAATTTTACTGTTTATTCTACCTAGCTTTCGAATATTTCTACCGATTACAACAGGGTCGAAAGCCCCATAAATAATTTTCGTTGGTGTTTCAGTTTTTGAAAGAACAGTGAAAGTATCTTGTTGGATAATAGCTTCTTTTAAGGACCTTCTAACTGGACGAAACTGTTCTTGCGAATCAAATTTTTCAACATCTGCTACACCCATTCCGATTGCGGTATTTACAAATTTAATAGATTCCTTCGGGTCTGAAACAATTTTTTGATAACTTTTCTTAAGGATAAATTCTTGAACTGATTCACGAGCTTCTTCTGGTGAATATATTGGTGGCGAAAGTAGAAATATCTTATCTACGAGATTCGGGTACATTTTTGAAAATTCGGCAGCAACCAAAGACCCCATCGAATGACCAACTAGAAATAGGGGTTTTTTGTATTTTTTCATCGTGAAAACCATTCTGCGAACCGCGCGAGCTTGTACGGTGAGACTCTGCGCACCCAACCATTTTGGCTTCGGTGATTTTCCATGACCAATTAAATCAACGGCGTAAATATCAAATTCGCCTTCAATTTCACTTTCGGCTTTTTTCCACATCGCAGCATTGCTTGCAATTCCATGAATAAAAACCACCACAGCTTTAGGGTTTTCCGAACTACGCATTTTTGTGGCGTGAAGTCGATAAGGCACTCTCATATTTTTATGCAAAAACGAATCAAACATTAATATTATTATAACATATCCAAGTAGTAAAATAAACCCTACTAAAAAGACAAGCCCTCGTTAGAAGACTTGTCTTTTAAATTTAGCTTTAAGGATTAGACTACCAAACTTTAAGTAGCAATTCGCCACCCAGTCGTTGTTTTTTAGCCTCAAAACCATTCATTACACCTTTTGAAGTTGAAAGTAGAACCATTCCACGACCACTTTTAATGCGTGGAATTTCTTCTACGCCAACATACATT
>JABZJO010000005.1:0-11432 GCA_015257755.1 Candidatus Nanogingivalaceae bacterium | reverse complement strand
AAGCACCACAGGAACCCTTAAATTTGCGCTCAGGCGCGCTTTTTTATTTCCGTCGATTAGGAATTGCTTTTTCGAGCTAGTAAGGGAATTATCGAATGTAACCGTCCTTAACGAATCTTTCGAATCTTTTAAATCAATCCGAAACCAGCTCGAACCATCATTTCGAAGAATTTCTTTATCGCTCGATCGGAAACTAGTTCCTTGAAGAGTAAAATAAATCGCTTCAAGAAGTGAAGTCTTTCCGCTACCGTTTGCGCCAGAAATTAATGTCGATTTTTCACCAATTTCTAAAATGAAATCAGAATGCGTTCGAAAATTCTGAACTCTTAAAGTTTTTAAAATCATTTAGTTCCTAACTTTTTAGTGGCATCACAATATGGATATAATCATCACTATCTGTATTCTTGAAAATTGTTGGTGCAAGTTTTCCTGAAAATCCAAAATAAATTTTCGAAGATTTTAATGGTTTTAAAGCATTTTCGATATAATTTACGTTCAGCGTAACTTCGCCACCACCTTGAATTTCCGCATCGGCTTCAGATGTATTTTCGCCAATTTCGCTAGCAATTGTATGCATTGATAATTTCGAAGTTTCTTCGTTTGCAGTAATTTTAACGCTTCCACCAGATTTATCACTAAAAACTTTTGCAACTTTTGCAATTTGGTAAAAATCGGTGCGACTAATCTTTACGGTAGTTTCAGTTTTATCGGGAATTAAACGGCGATATTCAACATATTTTCCATCAATTAAATTGCTAATTACCAAAATATCGCCAACCATAAATTGAATTTGGTTATCGTTGATAAGAATTTCAATTTCATCAAGCTTTTCTGGAATAACACTTTTAACTTTTGCTAAAACACTACTTGGAACAATTGATTCAAACTCTTGATCAGTTTCAAACAACTTTCGCTCGCTCAATCGATAACCGTCCGTTGCGGCCATATAAATATAATTTTCGAAAGTATGTAAAAATACACCAGTCAAAATTGGCCGCGAAGTATCCATACTTACCGTATTGATTTGATCAACTGCTTCTTTAAAAATATCCGTACTCATAAAAAATCGCGCGGTTGGCTCATCGATTGTCGGCAACTCAGGGAAGTCTTCAGCTGAAAAACCATTAATTTTAGATTTATAATTTCCACTTTCAATTAAAATATGATCGCCACTAACTTTAAAAGAAACTTGACTATTTGATGGAAGACTACTAATAAAACTTTTTGTTAAACTTGCTGGAACCATAATCGAACCAACTTTTTCAATTTTTGCACTAATTTTTTGCGAAATCGCAATCTCTAAATTTGTAGCAGCAATTAAAAGCCTTGGTCCATCTGTTTGTAAAAGAATATTCTCAAGAATAGGCATACTTGTTTTTGCACTTGCAATTCCTTCAACATTATTGAGTGCTTTAGCTAAATCATCTTTATTAACAGTCAGTTCCATAAAATTCAAATTCCTTTTTCTTAAAAAGTAGTAGTTATAATAATAGGTGTTGTGGAAACTGTGGAAAACCACTTATTCACTACTTAAATTATACCATTTTTTGTGTGGAAAATCAAAGCAAAACTTTTTGAAAAATTGTGCATAAATTAAATACTTTTTCACAATTTTGAAAATTGGAAATTATCCACAAGAAACTTGTGTAAAACTTTGCCATTTTTTTCTGCAAGATTTTTATAGGTTTTCCAAACGAAATCTTTGATTTTTCCACAAGCTTTCAACACTTTATTAAAACAATAGCAGCATATTGTCAAACATAGCAATAAAATAAAAAATATATTTTCGCAAATAGAGAAGTGCTCTTAGTATTTATATGAATAAAATATAATTAGAAAAAGTCAAAAGCGAACAAATAAAGCTGTTCGCTTTTTATAAAACTAAAAAAAGAAAATGTCAAATTAACAGATATAAAAATAGAGCCATTTAGACTCTATTCGTAAATCAAATCACGTAAGCTCTCAATTTCGGAACGGATTTCAGCATCCAATTTAATGCCTTTTTCGATTTTCGAAACACCATTCATGATGGTCGAATGATCGCGTGAGAATTCCTTGCCGATTTGCGGAAAACTCATTTTTAACTCATACTTCATTAAATAACAAGCAACTTGGCGCGCGTGATTAATATCTTTTTGACGAGATTTGCTTAAGATATCTTCTTTAGAAACGCCCAGGTATTTCGCTGTTTTATCAATTATCTTTTTTGAATTGAGATGATTTGGCCGAGTCGGTCGACTGTTTTGAATTAATCCCTGCGCAAGCTCAAGATTCGGTTTAATGTTTCGCAACTCTGCCATTGCAATTAGCTGAGTTACCGCTCCAATAATTTCACGAATATTCGTGCGGTAGTTCTCGGCGATAAACTCTGACACTTCAGGATCGAGTTTGACATTATCGTGTTCTGCTCGAGCTTCAACGATGCTTTGACGAGTTTCGAAATCGGGCAACTGAATATCGACAGTCATTCCACTTTCGAAACGGCTTTTTAGACGATCGGTTAATGTTGGAATGCTCGAAGGCGCACGATCACTAGAGAGAATAATCTGTTTATTCGCTCGATGCAATTCATTAAAAGTATGGAAAAACTCTTCTTGAGTTTTATCTTTTCCGTAAATAAATTGGATATCGTCGACAATCAAAACATCGACATTGCGATATTTATCAGCATAACCTTGCTTTTTTGAGCGCACGTTATCCAAAAAATCACGATAGAAATTTTCAATTGTAATATAAAGAACAGTCAATTCTGGGTGTGTTTTTTCAATTTCGTTACCGATTGCCTGCATTAAGTGAGTTTTTCCTAATCCGGATTCACCATAAAAATAAAGTGGATTGTATTTTGTTCCAGGATTTTTGGCAACATTTTGGCTAGCAAAAAATGCAAGATCGTTTGATCCACCAACGATGAAATTATCAAAAGTAAAATCTTTGTTTAAACCGCTGGAATGTTTGGCTTTTTCAGTCTTCTTTTTAATTAAATCTTCAACAGAAGGTTTTTTCGAAGAATGAGCCGGAATTTCTTCGGTCTGTTTTTTGCGTTTTTTTGTGGAAATAACCTCAAAAGAGATAATTTCAGGATTCTTACCGTTATTTCGAAAGGCTTTTTTGATATGCTCAAGATATTTTTTCTTGATAGTATTGGTTATAAAAGAGTTTTTAGCGCCAATAACCGCATGATCGTTTTCTAAAGATAAGAGTTGAGTATCAGCAAACCAAGTCTTAAAATTTGCACCTTGGATTTTAGGGTCCATTTCAAGCTCAGCTAAGATGTTTTTCCACAACTCATTCATAGTTCTATTCTATAATATTTTCGAGTTTTCAACAACCCAAAAAACCAAAGAAATAAAAATATGGTATAATTTTTGAAAAGAATTAAAACTTTTCCACAGTTTTACACTACTACTGTAATAATTGTGGAAAAGTCCTTGTCTTTTGTGGAAAACTATGGTATACTATAAAATGAATTTAACAAAAATTCAAGTTTAAATAAAAGATTAAAACGCTTATGAAAAGTATTAAACTTGATTTTTTGAATATTAAATTGTAAAATAGGATAGATATGCCAAAAAGAACACATCAACCACATAAACGACATCGTGCGAAAACTCACGGTTTTCGAAATAAGATGTCTTCAAAGGCTGGAGTTAAAGTTTTGAAACGACGCCGACTAAAAGGCCGAAAACGACTTGCAGTCTAATTATAAAATCACTCCAAAGGCGGGTGATTTTATTTTGGTTTGAAAAAAAATCTCGGTTATGCTAAAATATTTTTAATGATTTTTAAAGGAGGAAAATGCGTAGATTTTTAATAATCGTTGGATTTTTACCGATTTTTCTAGCACTTTTCCTTTCGAAAAATACTTTTGCTAGTCAGAAAAATATTTATATTTCACGAGTCTATGCTACAAATGGAAAAGAATTCGTGGAGATTTTTAATAGTGGTGAAGATTATAAATTTCAGGAAATCTCTATTAGGAATACCCAAAAACAGATTGAAATTGCAAATCTTAAAGACGGGATTTTGAAATCTCAAAGTTATATTACTTTTTCACAAAATGCAATAGGTGCAGATGCAAACTTTAAGGATGAATTTCGAAATATAGACACAATTAGTCAACAACCAATTTTGGGGTTATATATTGATAGTGAATTGAAAGATTACATTTGCTCGGATGAAAAGAGATGTATTGCTGGATATAAAAAGAATTCAACAGATTTAAAACCGGCAGGTGGGGTAGAAAAAATGGCGGTTTCGAAAGAGGAAATTCTTAAAAATGGCGAAACAATGAAGCCTTCAGAAACAAAAAAAGGCTATGATTTTAGTTTGCGTAATTTTAATGATTACTTACCGAAAGCTGGCGGTTTAGTGTTGAACGATAAAAAAATAGAATTAGATAGCAATTCTGAAAATAGTGTCGAAAAGCCAATTGAGAATTTCGAAAATACAGACGAAAATTTGAGTGAGCTTGAAAATAATAGTGATATTTTAGAAAAGCCAGAAGTGTTGACTCCAGAAAGTAAAAAAGATGAGAATTTAGTTAAACCAGAAATTGATAGTATTAGTGAAAATAACAACTTAAATATTATAGATGAAAATAAAATTAATGATAAAAAGCAGAATGCGGATATTAGCGTAACTAAAAAAAATGAAAATTCTTCTGTAAAAGATGATTTTTCTAAGCCAAAGATTAATTTTGAAGAAAAAAATAATAAAACAACAACTCAATCTAAGAATAAGACTAAAATTTTAGCTCCGAATACTGGATTTAATCAAAAAAATGCTAATTTCACTTTACGGATTTTACTTTTATCCGCGTTTGAAATGTTAATTACATTTAAGAGAAGGGTTTTGAATGAAGTTTTTTAGATATTTTTTATTTTTAATTTTAGCTTTATTCTTTTTAGGGAATTTTAATCAAGCTTCGGCTATTTCTGATCAGAAGATTTTAATTTCGAAAGTTTCAAATTCAATGATTGAGATCACAAATTTGGGTGATAATTTGAGTTTTTCGAAAATTGAGATAATTCAGAAAAATAAAATAATTGGCGAAATTTCAAACGGAGTTTTTCTTAAAAAATCACAAATTTCATTTGGCGAAAATGGTGACGGGGAACTTTTAAATCCAGAATTATTGAAAAGCCAAATAAAGCTAAGGATTGACGGGCAGGATGTAGACTTTTTATGTGGTCTAAAAATGACTTGCAAAAATAAAAATGCGCCAGAATTTACAGAAGAAGATGTTTTGGTTCGAGATTTAAATTTAGGCGGTGATTTTGAGATTTCGAAAGATAGCGTGATTTTTAAAAATGGCGGTTTAGCAGAAAAAGAACCAGATTCTTGTGAAAATATACAATTAAACGAGGTTTTAGTAAATTCGAGCGAGCAATTTATTGAATTTAAAAATAATACAAATAAAAAAATAAATCTTAAAAATTGCGCAGTTGAAATTCATCTTGGAAGTTTAAAAAAGCCGTATAAAAAAGTTTTTACGGATGAGGAAATTTTACCAAATAGTTTTTTCTCACTCGATTCAAATGCGGATCCAAATTTTAAGCTTTTAAAGATGGGATTGAATAAAATTTCGTTATTGGATTCGAATAATCAGGAAATTCAAACTGTTGATTTAAAAAATTCTAAAAAAGACTTGAGCTGGATTTTTGATGGGAAAGAATGGAGCCAAAGTTTTAAAACTACAAAAAATAGTGAGAATATTTTTCAGCCTTGTGAAGATGGATTTACCTTAAACCCACAAGGGCAATGTGAAAAAATAAAAGTTTGCGAAGATGGATATTTTCTAAATGAAGAAACTGGAAGATGTAATAAAATAAAAGAAGAAAAAGCTGAAAAAGAAAAAACCGAACAGGTTGAAAATAATAAAAAAACTGAGAAAAAATGTAATGACGGATATTTTTTAAATCCGCAAACGAATCGTTGTAATAAGATATCAGTTGAAAAAATAGCAACAACGGAATGCCGTGAGGGTTATATTCGAAGCCCTGAAACAAATCGCTGTAGAAAAATTGCAACGCTGGCAACTTCTTCAAAAGAACTAGCAATTTGCGCACCAGGTTATACGCGCAATCCTACTACAAACCGATGTCGAAAAAATAGTTCAGATGCTGCAAAAAAAGAACTAACACCGTGTAAAGATGGTTACGAGCGTAGTCCCGAGACAAATCGCTGTAGAAAAATAGTTAAAAATAACGGCGCAAATAACGAAATCAAAAAAGAAGAAAAAGAATCAAAACAATCTGAATTTACAGGTTGGTGGGCTATTGCTGTAATTATTTTGATATTTTTAGCAATTTTGTTTTTCGAATTTAGGAAGGATATTTTTGCAAAATTAACGAAAGGCAAAAAATGAAAAAACGGCGAATTTTAGGTATCGACCCAGGAACGGGAATTCTAGGGTTTGGTGTCGTGGATTGCCAGATTGGAAAACCGCTAAAGATGATTACAGGAGGAGTTATTTCGACTCCTGCGCATACGCCAATCGAAGTGCGACTAGAGGAAATCTATAATGGTTTAAAAGAGATTATTGAAGAAACTAAACCGGATGAAGTTTCGATTGAGAAGCTATTCTTTTCGAAAAACGTAACGACGGCGATTTCAGTTGCGCAAGCTCGAGGCGTGGCAATTTTAGTAGCCCAACAATCGAAAATTCCAATCGCTGAATACACGCCAAATCAAATTAAGCAAACTTTAACTGGTTATGGTGGGGCGAATAAAAAACAAATGCAAGAAATGGTGCGGTCTACTTTGAATTTGGTAGAAGTGCCAAAGCCGGATGATGCGGCCGACGCACTCGCTGCTGCAATTACGCATTTTTATATGACGCGTATTTAAAAACCAAAATAATTATGGTAAAATTAAGTAATGATTGCACATATTTCTGGAAAAATTGCTGAAAAATTTGCTGGGAGCGTGATTGTTGACGTTTCTGGCGTTGGCTACGAAGTTATTGTTCCCGCAGGAGAATTCGAACGGGCAGTTTTAAACGAGCAGATTAAATTTTATACTTATCATAATATTACCGATAGAAGTCAAGAATTGTTTGGTTTTTCGAGTTTGGCGGCAAAAAAACTTTTTGAATTGTTGATTACTGTTCAAGGTGTTGGGCCAAGAGCTGGAATTGCTATTATGAGCTTGGGTGAAACTGAAGAAGTTCGAAACGCGATTGCTTGTGAAGATGCGAAATTTATTCAAAAAGCTGCTGGGGTTGGTAAAAAATCCGCTGAGCGTGTAATTTTAGACCTAAAAGATAAAGTTGGAATGGCAATTTCGAAACCCGATGGCGTTGGCGCTAATATTAACTTAGCTTCGGACGAAGCTTTAGAGGCTCTTATTGCGCTTGGGTTTAACTTAAATGATGCAACAAAAGCGTTAGAACAAATTCCGCGAGATTTACCAACGGAAGAGCGCATTACTTTGGCGTTGAAAGCTGGAATTTAAATTTAAAAAGAAAAAAGCCGCACATTTCGTGCGACTATTTTTATTCTTTATTGGATTTTACAACCTCTTCTCGGAGAAGGTAAATTGTTCTGTGCAGAAAACCAATATCTTCGCCCTTAAAATTGAGAATATCTTCTTTGCTCAACTTTTTAAAGCCGTATTTATTGCTTTCGGTAATACTATAAATATCACCTTCTTTATTGATGGCAAAGCAACTTTTTGTCTGAATAATAATTGCAACACGCTCACTTTCGAATCCATTCGCTACGTCCAAGTTTTTAATAACTACATATTCTGGATTTACTTTAAATCCGTTTTGGAATACGCGCCTAGAGATAATTCTTGCGAAATCGAAAATGGCTTCGGTCAAATTAGCTTTTGCTAACTTTTCGTCACCTTTCGCCATTTTAACGGCGTTTTCCCAAGTGGTGATATCGCGACCAATTAAAGTTTGTAAATTGTTGCTCATATTAAGAGCCTCCTTATAATAAGATACTTATTCCAATTGGAATATTAACTAGGATTATAACAAATTTTTCTATTTTTGTCAAGTCATGGTATAATATAAGCAATGGCTATTGAAAGAATTATTGATGCAAACTTACATGATGACGAACCGCAAGAGCAGCAGGTGGAGATTTCTTTGCGTCCAACGAGTTTTGATGAATATATCGGTCAGGAGCGATTGAAAAAGAATTTAAAGCTTGCAATTGATGCGGCGAAAAAACGTGGTGAAAGTATTGATCACGTTTTGCTTTATGGTCCGCCAGGATTAGGAAAAACCACAATGGCGAATGTTATTGCGCGCGAAATGGGTGCGAATATTCGAATCACATCTGGCCCAGCAATCGAAAAAGCGGGAGATTTAGCATCTATTGTGACGAATTTACAGGACGGTGATATTCTTTTTATTGATGAAATTCACCGCATGCCACGTGCCGTTGAAGAAATTCTTTATTCTGCGATGGAAGATTTTAAACTTGATATTGTGATTGGTAAAGGGCCGGCCGCACGCTCGGTTCGGCTGGATTTGCCGCATTTTACGGTTATTGGTGCGACAACTCGAACGGGAAGTTTAGCAGCACCACTCCGAGACCGGTTTGGCCATATCTATAGGCTAGAATTTTATAAACCTAAGGAAATTTCGAAAATTATCTTACGTTCAAGTAATTTATTAGGCAGCAATATCGAAAAAGAAGCATCAGATATTCTCTCAACTCGAGCAAGATTAACACCGCGAATTGCGAACCGCATCTTAAAACGTGTTCGAGATTATGCAGATGTAAAAGGTGACGGAATTATCGATTCGAAAACGGTTAAAGAGGCTTTAGAAATGCTTGAAATTGACGAATTAGGGTTGGATGCAGCAGATAGAAATCTATTAAAATTGGTTATTGAAAATTATGGCACGCGGCCAGTCGGCTTAAATACAATGGCTGCATTGACGGGTGATGAAGCTGCGACAATTGAAGATTTTTATGAACCATATTTAATGCAGATTGGTTTTTTGCAAAGAACACCACGAGGAAGAATAATTACGAAAAAAGCGTTTGAGCATTTAGGAAAGGAATTCAAAGATGAACGATAAGCAAAGCCTAGCCCAGAAATTTGAGGAAAAAATTGCCCAGAATCAGAACGAAAATTTAAGTTTCGAAAATAGCCTGGGCGCGCCAATTCGAGTTCAGCCAGTTATGCAGGTTGAAGTTCCTGCTGGCGATCCACGCGTAATTAAAGCACGGCATGATCAATCGGTAAGAATGTATCCCGATATTACAGTTGATGAAGATGAATATGTTGTACTTTCGATGCGTCGGCATGCACTAGGTTATTTGCTGAACATTATTTTTAGCTCAATCATTGCTGTTTTCTTGATTAGCGCCTGGATTATTATTTGCTTTTTACCAAATCCATTTCCGATTCCAGACAACTTTAAACCGCAACTTTCGTTAATTTTCGGTTCAATAACAGCACTTTTAATTCTAATAACCTATATAAATTATGTTGTCTATCGAGCAAACCGATTAATCATAACGAATGAGCGCGCGATTGAATGGATTTCAAACACGATTATGAACCAGAGAAAACAGGTAATTAACCTGGAGGCGATTGAAGATATTTCGTATTCTCGTGAAGGAATTTTGCAGCATTTGTTTGATTACGGAACAGTGCGACTGAGCACTATTGGTGATGAGTCAACCTATACTTTTCCGTTTGCACCAAACCCAGATAAGAAGGCTGAATTTTTAAGTGATATCGTGGAGACGGCACGCGAAAATCAAATGCTTTCAGATAAACTTTTTGAAGAAGGTATAAAAATATCAGTAAAATAATATAAAATAGCCCTAGAATTTAACAGGGCTATTTTATAATTAGTTTTTCGAACGCCTTACGAAATCGCTTTCTTTTTCTAATTTTGTACGAAGAGAGAATTTTTTACATTTTCCGTTTTCGCAACTTGTTGGCTCGTAACGATAATCGCTCTTTTCTTCGTTAATTAGGATTCCGAAGGGGTCTGTTAATAGGTTTGGATCAATTCCTTTGACGGCATTTTCATCAAGTTTTTCAGGATAGAAACCGTTTTTCTTATAATAGACTTCCTCGAGATTGTAATAAATTTCATTAATTGCTAGCTTACGGGTTTGATCGCGTTGAACTGATAACAGTTCGAAACGCTGGATAGTAAGAATTATACCTGCTGCAATTAAAAAAACAATTACAACACAAATCTCGATAAGTGTAAAACCAGACTTTTTCTTCATGTTTTTATTATAGCATATTAAAGATAAATATAAAAATAACCTTGAACGTTTTATTGAAAAGTGTTAAAATAAAGATATTATTTTAAGGAGAATTATTTATGGCTAAGGCGAAGAAAACAGATATGGGAATGGCCGAAAGCGGCAAAAAACAAGCATTAGATTTAGCGATTGCGCAAATTTCGAAACAATTTGGTGATGGTTCAATTATGAAACTTGGTGAAAATCATAAGGTTGATGTTGAGCTTCTTCCTTCGGGATGCTTAAGTTTAGATATTGCGCTTGGTGGTGGTTATCCAAAGGGACGAATTATTGAAATTTATGGACCAGAAAGTTCAGGAAAAACTACTCTAACACTTCATGCGATTGCTGAAATTCAAAAGCAAGGTGGAACTGCAGCTTTCATTGATGCGGAACATGCGCTTGATCCAGCTTATGCGAAGAAACTGGGTGTTGATACCGAGAATTTGCTTGTTGCGCAGCCTGATAATGGTGAACAAGCTCTTGAGATTACCGAAACTCTAGTACGCTCAAATGCTGTTGATTTGATTGTTGTCGACTCTGTTGCGGCCTTAGTTCCACAGGCTGAAATCGATGGTGATATGGGCGACGCGCATATGGGTCTTCAGGCTCGATTAATGTCGCAAGCACTTCGAAAACTTACTGGAATTATCAATAAATCAAAAGCGACTGTGATTTTCATTAATCAAATTCGAATGAAAATTGGTGTGATGTTTGGTAATCCTGAAACTACAACGGGTGGTAATGCGCTTAAATTTTACGCATCAGTGCGTGCTGATATCCGTCGAACTGCACAAATTAAAAGTGGTGATGATGTAATTGGTAACCGTACAAAGGTTAAAATTGTTAAAAATAAGATTGCAGCGCCGTTTAGAATTGCTGAATTCGACATTATGTATAATGAAGGTATTTCGAAAACAGGTGATATCCTAGATCTAGCGGTTGAACACGAAATTCTTGGAAAATCAGGTGCGTTTTATAAATATAACGATCAAAATATTGGCCAAGGTCGCGAAAACGCCAAACGCTATTTGCTCGAAAATCCAGAAGTTATGGCTGAAATTGAGAAAAAAGTTCGTGCAAAAATTCGTGGAGAAGAAATTGCTGAAGAATCTTCTAGCGAGGAAAAAGAAGAAAAATAATATAATTAGCCTGAAAATTCGGGCTAATTTTACTTTTAATTATGGCTTTAGATATTTT
>JABZJO010000004.1:0-11527 GCA_015257755.1 Candidatus Nanogingivalaceae bacterium | reverse complement strand
GTGCATATTAACGCCATAAAGAACACCATTTTCCTGCGTAAGATCAGCAGAAGTAAATGGGAATGAAGTTGAAATTGCGCCCGTGTTCATGTTTCGGCGAATTTGTAATTGATCTGAAAGTTGAGGAATCGTTGCTTTCAAGCCCTGCTCTTGTTGGCTTGATGCCACTTTCGAAAACAGCATTTGCTGTCCAAGCATCGTTTCGATTTTACTTCGCACGAAGTTTAATTCATCAAGGCTATCGGCATAAATTGTTAGATAAAGTCCAAAACGGAAGAATTTTTCCGCTCCAAGCTGGAGTTGATCTCGGAGTTCCTCGGCGTCATTTAAAGCAGCCTCGAGCGCTGGGTCACGAGTTTTACCCTTTTCGTTATTAATCGAAAGGTCGGCTTCAAGCTGGGTAACTTTTCGGCGGAGGTTTTTCATCACGATTTCGGTTTCAACTGGATAAATAAACATTGAAACGTCCAAAACCTCATCGGCATTCAAGATTGGTGAAGCCCATCCGGTGTAAAGCTGGCGTGGGTAACCATAAACATAGATTGTTTGGCCGTATTTTGTGCCTAAGCGAAAATAGCTCGAGTGGAATTCGAGACTTGACGGTGCAATAAGATCGCGTAAAGTGTTAATACCAGTTAAAAATGCTTGCTCAACCTCAGCCTGCTCTTGGGCGCGTTGCTGCGCAGCAATATCAACTGCGTCTTTTTTCTTCTTCCCCATAATTAAAATCCTCCTTGATTTGGATTATCACCATCTGCTTTTCGAACAAATAAGCTTGCTGTATCACGGAAATCACCCAAAGGCTCATAAACTGCCGTATCCGGGTTATAGACGTTATAATAAAGCTCACCAAGTTCTTTTGTGCTTAACTGTACGGATTTAATTCCCATTTGATAAAGTCCACCGGTGATTGAATCAACGCGTTTTTTAATTTCCTCACGCGCCTTATCCCAGGTATTTCGATCAATTTTCGAAATTTGCGCACTTGGTTTTGCAAATATTTTTCCAAAAAATCCCTTGGCTGAATCTTTAAGGTTATTTAGATCGCCAGTTGGGTGGTAAGGAATAACAATAAAGAAAGATTTATCCATAATATTCGCACTGCGGCTCAAACTATCAATAAAGTTAATATAATCTTCCATTAAATCACCAAGAAGCATATTATCTTGAGCGATTTGAATATCGGCAAGTTTGTTTAAATATGGCTCGATATCAACGCGTTGCGAACGAACCAAAATTTGAATTGGAAAAGTTAGCGAGTTTAAAAAGCTCTGGTATGAATATTCTACACCTTCACGTTCACGAGAACTCATAAGGTCAAAGTTGATTGACTTACAGGCAATAACTGCTCGAAAGCTGCCATCGCGCATCACAACCATTCCTTCACGAAGTTCGGCAATTTCTAGCGAATTTTGTGTTGAAGTTGGATTAGCTGGCGCATTTGAATTTGTTTTATTCTCGGCTTGGTTTGCATCCATTGCTGGATTTTTTTGATTCATGTTATTCATTATCTACCTCAATGATATTAATACTTCATTTTCTTCCAGGTCGACCTCTTTTGAATTATCCTGGGCGATCTTTTCTTTATTTGCTATTTTATTCGCTTGGCGTGCAAGTGTTTCAACAGAAAGGTCCTTTCCTTCTGAAACTAGCCTTTTCATTTCAGCGCTAATTTCTTTAGCGGAGGTTTGACCGGTTGATTGCTTTTTATTAATGAACGGATTATCCTCTGGGTTTGTTGAAATTCTCGCCTTTGGATCGCGCTTTTCTCTTTCGTCTGTCGCATTATTGAATTCTCGAATTCTCTCAATATCTTCACGAAGTCCTTCAAGTTCATCTTTTTGGTGGTAGCTTTCTGGGCTATTCGGTGTTGGATATGGATGTTGTTGCGGTTGGTTTGGGTAGGGGCTCTCGGTAAAGTTTGAAAGTGGTTGTGGCGCAGGTTGTT
This sequence comes from Candidatus Nanogingivalaceae bacterium, assembly GCA_015257755.1. Taxonomy (GTDB): domain Bacteria; phylum Patescibacteriota; class Saccharimonadia; order Saccharimonadales; family Saccharimonadaceae; genus Nanogingivalis. The sequence goes on along the minus strand of JABZJO010000004.1, from coordinate 9,579 downwards.
GGATATTACGCGGCGGGTTTTGTTGCCAGTTGGGTGAAATAACAGTTTGATTCATTGAATCTGGGTAAGGGTTGTAATGAAGCTTGATGTTATTAAATTCATTATTGTTTTCAGGATTCGGTTGAGGCGGATTTTGCCAGTTTTGGCTTGGAATGTAGCTATTAGAATTATTCTGTCCCGAATTCCAATTTTGCGCTGGGCTTTGTGGATAGGTGTTTGTAAAAGTATTGTTAGGGGTTTTATTTTGACTAAAATTCATGCGATATTGGTCTTGCTGATTTTGTGAAAATGCTGTTGGTTGAGTTTGTACTGGGGCTGAAACTGGGGCTTGAATCGAGACGTCTTCAAATTTAACATTGTCTGAGCCAATGTATTTATTTTTAGGATCAAAATAATAAGTTTGGTCTTGAATATTTTCCGAACTTTCATTCGTAAACTGCGCAAGATTTCGCGCCATATCAAGGTTTTGCATAATTTGCTGTTTGCGGCGCTGGTCGTGTTGACTCAAAAGATTATCAACATTTGAAGATACGCGGGAATTTTCAAACATATCTTCCGCTGAACGTGCCTCATTAGAATACTCCTCTCGAACGGTCGTATTTACGGGCGCAATTGAGTGCTTAATAGCCCAACCTTCAGTATCAACAATATCCGCCAAGTAGCTAAGCCGTCTTGACGCTTCATTTTGTGAGATATCTTTAGTTAAATGTTCATCTTTTTTAATTGGTGCAGAAATTTGAATTAAATGTTCAACACCATCTGGCTGCCAATAACGCTTATTAGGTTTAATATAAAAAGAAACAATTGCAGCAAGATAAGTTTCCATTGGTTGATCTTTTCGCAGAGGCAATGCAAGCGCTCCAAAGAAAATGATGAAAGGCATTGGTATAATTACTAATCCAGGAAAAATTCCCCATAGAAAAATATCCAGAGCAATACAACCCGCAACAATAATCAAGTAAATAAACTGCCGAAAATTAAACGGCCCAAGCAATTTGTCATCAGCCTCAACGTCTTGAGGAACTTTATAAACGCTCATTCTCTATTTTTGCCCACTTCTCCTTTATTATTAGTACAATTTTAACATATTTTTTCTAAAAAATAAAGTAGAAAATAGACAAAGTCGTAAAACTCTGTCTATTTTTTATTCTTAATGTTGGTTGGTTTCCAGTTCGAACCAAGAATAGAGTCATATATTGCTTTATTGCTCTTTTCAACCTCTTTAAGCATCTTATGGATTTCAGATCCCTGTACTGCGTTAAGCTTACTGTATTCAGCGGGGTTCTCGTTAATTGTCTTAACACTCTTAAGTGTTGATTTAAGTGTTTCGTCCGACATTGCTGAAAGTGCTTTTTTATCCCAGATGATTTTCATTGCATCATTTGAAGCTTTTATAATTTTCTCATCTGAAACATTCTTGGTGTAGTTATCATGAATAGCATTTATAACTTCTTTTGAAGTCATACCATTTACTGCGATATTTTCTAAGGCCGCTCCGCCAATAAACTGAAGATCGTCTTTTTTGGTTTTCTTGAAAGCTTCAACCAAATCGCTACGATTGGCATTCAATTCGCTACCAAGTGAAGTTTTACCGAGCGAGTCTAGAGCGGTTTCGAGATTTGATGAACCCATGAATTTCTCGGCTGTTGCGGCGCGCAAATTCTTAGTGATTTCGAAATCGATTCCATCTTTTTGGATACTCTCGCCCATATTCTTCGAGAAGATCTGACTATAATCGCTGCCCGAAAAGTTGAGTGATTTTGTAAGGTTTGTAAGTGATTCGACTTCTTCTTTGTTTTCTTTTGAGGCAGCTGCCATAGCGCTTGCAAGCGCTGAAACTTTTCCGGATTCACCACGCACACCGGATGCGGTATTTAGTAGATCATTATTGTAGCGCAAATTATTCGCCAATGCATTATTGAGCGCAATATTGTTATTTCTTTCAGCCTGCTTAAATGAAGTAGTTCTATTTGCGTCGTCAATAAATTTAAGCGCTTGTGAACCAAATTTTCCATTGAGGGTTCTTAAGGTGTCATCGCTAAGGTCAACAATTCCTCTAATTTTACCATTTGGATCTTTGTCAAGGGTTGAACTGAGTAATTCAGATTTAATTTGTGAAATTGCTGCACCAGATTGAGCATTGGCGCGATTTAAAGCTTCGTTAGCAAGCATTTCTTGGTATTGAGTATTTGTTCCTAAAATGTGTTGTTTTCGAGCTTCATAATATCTATTCGAAAATGCGTTTGAGCCTTCTGGCATATTTTGAGCAGCTTCTAAATCGGCATTTTCTTTATTTGCAAAGCGTTCTTTTTGATATGTATCGGCGATAGATTTCGCTGAACCAATTCTTCTTGAACGGTTGTAATTCATTTGGTTTAATCTAGCACCAACCGATGTTGGGTTGCTGATAATTCCCCGATTTCGGTACATTTCTTGATTTTCTCCAAGGAATTTTTTAGCTCGGTCGATCGGACCTTTGTTTGGATTATTAATAATACCAGCAAATTTACCAAGCAAGCTACCGCTAATTCGCATAATTGTTGGAGTAATCGCAAGCGGCACGATTTGAACAACTGCGCCCAAAAGAAATACTAAAAAACTTCCGTTTGAGCTAGCAATAATTGTAGTTCCAACAAGTTGTGCTCCTCCAAATAACAGAGAAATAATTGGGTACATCACAAGCATTGTTGTGAATAAATCTTTCCATTTTTGGAACCATTTTTCAGTATTTGGCAATATGTTTGCGGCAAAAGCTAAAGGCGCTAAGAAAACCAAAACAATAATAATTGCTTGACGAGCAGCTAGAATTACTAAGCCAACTACGGCCGAATAGATAACGGCAACCAAAGCGCCAAGGATCATCATTACTGCTGCACCAGTACTTCCTGCAGTTGCTACAGATACTGTGTATGCTCCATACGCCACAACACCACTACCACTTAAAACAGCTGCAGTCATATTTGACCAGTCTAAACCTGAAACCTTAATCTTATTACCGCCACTATTGAAAATACTGTTTCGAATTCCCACGAGAAGATTTTGTGCTTGGGCGCCTAAAATATTCGAAATATCCACCAAAATTGCACAAATATAATAAGAGATATTAATTAAAATCGCCGCTACAATTAATTTTGGCAATATTTTTTTCACACCATAATTACTAATTCCAAAACCAGTCACTTGTGAATAAATAACAAAAACAAAACCAATCACGAAAAAGATATTCGCGACGTTTCGCATATAATCCCAGACCTGGAAGAGACCTGATTTATGTGATGTGTAAAGCGGCTGAACTCTCAAAAAGGTTTGAAGCCAGTCATAAATTCCGTCCATCCATTTCGAGATTGTGTTCGCAACCATACAAACCATCCAGCCGCCACCGCCTTCAACGCTACAGTTTGATGTATCTTCATCTTTTGAGGTACCGTCAACCTTAACATCTTGCGCATCACCATCTTGTTTTAGATTTCCTAAGGCACTCACGTCAAAAGTGTAAATTTTTCCACTAGAGGCATCGTTTTCGTTATCTAGGGCAATAACAGTGGTTTTTTGATTGTCTGCACTGACTGATGAATTTTCAGCATAGATTTTTTTTGAACGAATTGATTCGGGGTATTTCGAAGTATCAGAAACTTTTGTATAAACTTTTCCGTTGTATTTTATACCATTTTTTGAAGAGTCTGTCCATTGGGCACCATCGAGCGCGTAAGCCAGGCTCGAACTAAAAAAGCCCAAGATTGTGACTACTGTTATAGCCGCGATAAGAAAAACTTTTCGAAAATCTTGAGTTTTTGCTTTTCTGAACCTCGTCAAGATCTGCATATGACCTGATTTTATCATATTTTAACCCTTTTGTCAATCTTTAAATTGTTTTTTCGAAATAAAACACTTGCTTTTTCCCTTAAAATGGTTTAAAGTATAATTATTATGATTAAAAAAATAAAAAAAATAATTACAATTGGGTTAGTTTTGACGAGCTTTTTTGTAGCTTTTCAAACGTTTTTTGTATTCAGCAACGATGCATATGCAAAGCTGCAGTATATAGATGGTAATGGTAATGCGGTCGATGCCCCTAAATCATCAAATAAGAAGAAGAAGGATAATAAAAAGAACAATTCAGGTTCTAACTCAGCACCAGCGCCCGCCCCTGCGCCCGCTCCTGCGAATTCAGGTTCAACATCTGGATCAAGCTCTAGCTCAAATTCCGGATCCAGCTCAAGTGATGGAGATGCAGGCGAAAACAAAGAAAATGAAGACGAAAATCAGCCGATCGACAATACTCCGGAAGAAGTTAAAACAGCAATTCTACCAGAAAGTTGGAAAATTGAAGATATTCTTAACATGATTCTACTAGTTGTAACAACTGGAGTTGGAATTGCGGCCGTTGGTGCGATCGTTTATGCCGGTGTATTATATATCACTGCGCGAGACAATGCTGGGCAAGTTTCAAAAGCTAAAACAATGATCATGAATACGGTTATTGGTGTAGTTGCATACATATTAATGTGGGCATTCCTACAATGGATTATTCCAGGAGGAGTCTTCTAATGAAAAAAATTTTATTGATGTTATCTATTATGCTTATGCCGATGATGTATTTTTCACAAAGCGCTTATGCAGACTCGGGATGTACTGGAAATGAAACTTTCTTTGGCCTTCCTGCTTGGTATCGCGGATTAGTTACTTCTGGCGAAAACGGCTGTCAGATTAAAGAAATTGGTCCTAGTGATGCAAAGAATAAACACGAGATTACGATAGAACAATTTGTTTGGACAGTCGTAGCAAATGTGATTGATATGGGCTTTCGAATTGCAGGTTTAGTTGCGATGGGATTCATCATTTATGCAGGATATCAATATATGATTGCCGCGGGTGATCCGGGTATGCTCGCAAACGCAAAAAGGTCATTGACTAATGCAGTGGTTGGTCTAGCGATTGCAATTTTAGCATCAACAATAGTAACGTTTGTATTAGGAATTTTAGGATAATGGAACAATATATATTTTTAGCAGAAGAAAACGGATCTGGAGATAAAGGTGAAAGTACTTCGGATGGTTCAATAAATTTTGATAAGTCTAAGGTGTTTAATAATGTTGACACCTCAAATAAAGATAAAGCCAGTGATTCTTCCCTTCAAAATGCATTTAATACAGCATTTATCTGGGCTGGAATAATTTGCGTTATCGTGATTGTTGTTGCAGGTTTAACGTTTGTCACATCCTCTGGTAACCCTGGCCGAATTTCGAAAGCTAAATCTGCAATAACATATGCATCTTTCGGAATTGGAATAATCGTTTCAGCAGCTTTAATTGTAAATCTCATTATTAGTGGATTATTGAAAGGAAGCATTTAAATGAAAAAGATTATTTTATTAAGTAGTATTATATTTGCTTTTATAACGCCAGCAAGTGCATTTGCCTCAACTCCCTTCAATGCTTGTAAAAACGTTGTTTCTGGAAATACGGCTGTTTGTTCTGGTGATGCTAAAGATGCTAAAGAAATTGCCAAAAATATAATTTCGGTTCTTCTTTGGATTGTGGGAATGGCCTCGATAATCGTAATTGTCTATTCAGGAATTACTTTTGTTACATCAGCAGGAAATCCAAGTCAAATCACACGAGCTAAAACAATGTTGCTGTACGCTGTAGTTGGTCTGGTAGTTTCGATTTTGGCATATGCAATTGTTAACTTTATTGTTGGATCTGCAGGTGGAAGTAAAGGTGGCTCTAGTGGCAGCTCTTCATCTTCTAGCTCAAACTCTGGCTCTGGTGGTAACTCGTCTAGCGGCTCGGGGTCTTCTAATAAAAATTCAAATAATAATTCGCCAAATACTAAGTCTGATAATTCAAGCGGTGGCCAAGGCAACGATGGTAAGCCTTCATTCCCAGAACTTAACTCTGGAAAAAATGAAACAGGTGATAAAAGTATTTGGACGAAAATATAAAATAATCTAAGGAGAATAAGATGAAAAAAATTTTATTAGCATTTGGTTTGATTCTTGCCTTTGCTACCCCTATTGTTACGACATCAAATGTTCTAAACAGCCAAGCTTATGCTGAGGGTGCTGCAGATTTAATTCAAAAAGGTGCGGACTCTACTGGTCAGAAAGATTCTCGATCGGCTGGTGACCTTGCTAAAGATTTCGTTAATATTATGCTTTTTGCAGTTGGTATCTTAGCAGTTATTATGATTATCTGGGGTGGTATCCGATATGTATTGTCGGGTGGAGATAGCGGTGCTGTTAGTTCAGCTAAGAAGACAATCCTTTACGCAGTAGTCGGTTTGATTGTTGCTATCTTGGCTTACGCTATCGTCAATTTTGTCATTACCACTATTGCAAAAAAATAAAATTTTGATATAATTTAAGTATAAAATAACTTTTTAAGAAAGGAAATTAATTTAAAATGAAAAATTTCGTAAAAACAGCTTTATTAGCTGCTGTAGCAGTGTTCGCTGTCGGTGCTACAACATTCACAATCCCAGCATATGCTGCTGACTGTAAAGTTACGGGTGGTCTAAAAGCTGCCGACAGCTGTGCTAAAGGTGTTCAAGAAGAAAATGGTGGACCAACAAGTTTGTTCGATGGTGACTCACCAATCTTTACAACAGCAATTAACATCATGCTTTTCATTATTGGTATTCTTAGCGTGATTATGCTTATCTACGGTGGTATTCGATACGTTCTTTCAAGCGGCGATTCTGGTGCTGTAACAAATGCTAAAAATACAATTATGTATGCTATTATCGGTCTTGTTATCGCTATCTTGGCTTACGCTATTGTTAACTTCGTTATTGGATCAATTACAAATAAGAACTAAAGTTAATAAAAATAAAAAGAGACTTTCTAACGAGGTCTCTTTTTATATTGGGTTTAATATGACGTAAAAATAAAAATCTCGAATGGTTAATTCGAGATTTTTAGAATTATAGAACTTTGATTCGTGTTGCTTGAGTTTTTAGCTTTGTAAAGCTAATTGTTAGAATTCCATCTTTCAACATCGCCTCAACTTCGTCTTCCTTGATTGGAACTGGAAGTGTTAACGTTCGACTGAATTCTCCCCAGTAACATTCTTGAGCATGATGAGCAATAATTCCCTCTTGATCACCAGGATTTAAGCTACCACTAATTGTTAAAGTTCCGTCTGAAAGTGAAACATCCAAGTCATTTTTGTTTACGCCTGCAGTTCGCGCTTTAACAAAAAGTTTATCTTCTGTTTCGTAAACATCAACAGCGAGCTGACCTGGAAGTTCATTCTCTTCTTCAGCCATTTCAATTTGTTCAGATTCTGTGAAAGCTTCGTCTTTTGAAGTTTCCATTAGATCATCACCAAAGTTGAAAGCAGCTTCGAGCTCATCATTCAAAAAGCTGTCATCATTTTGTCTTCTAGCCATTTTTCCTCCACATTAATTACTAAATAGGCTTAATTTACTTTATTATACCGCACTTTTGCTGTATAATCAAGGGGTAGAAACGATTTTTTATGAAGAAAAGCATATACGAAATAGTTTTAGATTCATTCGCGCCTGAAAGGTGTTATTTTTGTGGAAAACTTAGCAGTCCTATTTGCGAAAAATGCTTTAAAAGCTATTGTGGATTTGGAAAAATTCTTTCGAAACCGAATTCTGTGATTTCGAAAGAATTTTATCTATCGGAGCGTTCTGGCGAGCTTCAAAAAATGGTTGATGAGTTTAAGCTTCAGAGCAAGCGGCAAAATTGCCGACCTTTAGTACGGCTTTTTGTTGACTTCTTGCTTTCGAAAGAAGTTTTTCTTCAAAATCGTGATAAAATAGTTTTAATTCCTGTTCCAACACTCTCGAGTCATATTCGTGAGCGTGGATTTGATCATACCGAGATGTTGGCGAAAAATCTTTCGGATATGCTTGATGTTCAGAAAATACAAATTGTTCAAAAAAATGAAAAAACTTCACAACGGGGCGCAGACTTTAAAACTCGTCAAATTCAAGCTAAAAAATCTTATAAATTTATCGGCGAGAGGCTTTCGCAAGATAAGATCTATGTCATTCTTGACGATATTCGAACGACTGGTGCAACTTTAAATTCGATTGCGAAAATTCTCCGCAAAAACGGTGCAAAAGAAATTTGGGCATTTTACCTACTTCAACAAGAAAAATAACTTGAGCTTTTAAAAAAAGTATGTTATAATGGTTTTTATCTGGAGAGGTGGCCGAGTGGTTGAAGGCACCGGTCTTGAAAACCGGCATGCGGTAAAACGTATCGAGGGTTCGAATCCCTCCTTCTCCGCCAAAATAGGTAATTCTGCTTAACGGCAGGATTTTCTATTTTAATAGAGATTTTTTGAATTTTTAAATAGCTTATGGTATAATTAAAATATTATGAATTTCGACAATGAAAACCGAAATGGCGTTCCTCGTGTAACGGGTTTGCCTGAATCACAATTTCGAACACCTGAGGTGGGTAGTTTTATGGCTGAAAACCCTAAAGAATCTAATGATTCGGTTTTTGAAGAAGTTAAACCCTTTAATCCAGAAGAGTATACGCAAGTTCGTGAAGTTAAAAATAGTCAATCACCCGCTGAAAATATTGAAGAACGAGAAATTGTTAATTGGCAAGCTCAAGACTTAATAATTGGCGATAAAAATAAATCTTGGTATATTATATTTTCAATTATTATTTTAGCATTTTGTCTTTTTGCAATTTTGAACCAATCTTGGACTTTTCTTGCTTTAATTATAGTGTCAGCCATTGGAATTTTAACTCTTCGAAAATCAAATCACACTCAAATTATATCTTATAGTCTTTCGACTCATGGAGTTTATATGGGTGAAACTTTTCATTCCTATGGTGAATTTCGAGCTTTTGGTATTCGAAAAGAGACAAATGCTTATGCTATTATTCTTTTGCCTAAAAAACGCTTTTCGCCCAGCACAATTATTTACTTCCCAAAGGAAAATGGTGAAAAAATCACAGATATTATTGGCGCTCGCCTACCAATGGAAGAAGTTAAACTTGATTTAATTGATAAAATTATTCGAAAAATAAATCTTTAATCTTGCAATATTTTAGAAAATGTGCTAAAATTTAAATGTCTGCTTAGCGCGGAAGAACTTCAAAAGTTAGCTACTGAAAAGTAGCATATGCACCTGTAGCTCAGCTGGATAGAGCGTTGGCTTGCGGAGCCAAAGGTCGTAAGTTCGAATCTTGCCAGGTGTACCATAGAAGAAGCATCAGAGTAATCTGGTGTTTTTTCTATTTTGGTAGTATAATAAACTTATGGTTAAAAGGATGAGTGAAAAATATCAGAAACTAATTAAGGATAATCAGCGAAATCGAAAAATTTTGATTTTTTCGGCATTAATAGTTTTGGTTATCGCAGTCATTTCTTACTGTGCTTTTTATATGATTAGCAAAAATAATCAACAAAAATCTACTCCTCAGACCGAAAACTCTCAAGAAGTTTCGAAATATTATTTTAAAGATTCGAAATACGAAGGAATAGCTTCGAAATTTATTGAAAGAAAAACTAAAAAAGAAGAAGCTTCTTTGGAAATCCCAGTAACGAAAAATTCGAAAATCAATGATTTTATTAACAAAAAAGT
>JABZJO010000085.1:0-2178 GCA_015257755.1 Candidatus Nanogingivalaceae bacterium | reverse complement strand
TTTCAAACAGCCAAGTATTCTTAGTTTCTTCAAGTACCATAGCTGCCATCATACCCTCCCGGTACAATCCAGATTCATTTGTTTTTGCCATTAATGTTGTTCTTGGTTTTCCTTGGTTAATATTCACCAAAATTTCTTGATGTAGAACTTTTAGGATTCGACCTACTTTAGATTCTTCAAAGTTAGGTAGATTAATCTTATTTTTGCTGGTAGAAATAGTTTCAGTTGTAATATTTTCAACAAGTTTCGTTTCGCGATTATTAAGTCTATCATCTTCCCATTGGTTGTAATTATTCCAGTCCTCCCAAATTCTCGCCATGCGTCCTTTTTCAATATGTACGCCGGTTTCATCTTCATAAATTCTTGTAATTTTACCAGCCTGGTCAAGTAATAACACGGTGTACATGTTTGGAATAATCATCTCGTGGGTAAAGTCAAAACTTCGAACTGTTTGCTTTGTCTGTAAGTCAATTAATTTACCTTTTCTATAAATCAGCTTCTTGCGATCGCCCATGCCGAAACTAAAGAAATCAGAATTCTTTTTGTGGCTGATTTTATATTTTTGAACAAAATATGTCTGAGCTCTTAGTGGTACATCAAGTTCATATAGATACTCGGCTAACTCATTCGTCATTTGTTTTGTAAAATCATTTCTCAAAAATGGCTTATAATCAACCCCCGCTCTGTCTAGTGCTTCAACATTTTTTATCTCACGATTGTTCAGGTATCCAGAGAATGAAACCCATCCAACTAGGCTCACTATAACTATTACCACCCCAGCCACTACTTTGAACTTTATCTTCTTGATCATTAGTGCAGCAAAAATCACTAAACTTAATATCATTAAGATTAAGATATATTTTGGCATTGTTGCTTTGAAGCCAAATTTAGCGTGAACTTCTTGAAGATATTTTATAATACCAATCACCTGTAGGAATATATAGGTAGTCATCGTCTGTATTTTGTATTTTACAAAGAAGTCGCGCACGTAATTTAAAAATTTTGTTTTTTCATCCAAATGCGTAAAGATATAAAACAAGATTGCAATAATTAAGAAATTGTAATGTAGCACATACAGAAAACTTTCGTATGGATTATAGAAAATATGTAATACAAAATTAAAACCATAGGCAAAAAGTAAGGCGAAATAAAATTTTTCTTTAAAGATTTTTCGCTTAGCAAAGAAGTAATAAAAATTGATTAAACTAAAAAGCCCAAAGCTTGCTAGTCCCAACACGTTTATCAAATTATTTTTTTCTAGAGTTAAACCTCCCAGTAGACCGAATTGATATACAAATGAGGTGTTCATTTGGAATATTACACGTTTAATGCTCCAGGTTCTTTCAATATATGTAAATTCTTCAGAATTTTTATCCAGCAAAAAGCCATTAATGCTCGAAGTAAAGAAGTTATTTGCAGATGGCCAAAAAGATTTTTGAATATCAGCTAACATCACGGTGATCGAAAGTACGACTAGGAGAACCGAGCTAAATTTAATAAATTTACACTTTACGTTTTTGTTTAAAAAGATAATTATGCTAAGCAAAATTAAGAACTGTACAATATTGGTTAAAGTAAAAGCTAAGCTAAAAATCCCCGCGACCGCTAATAGTGCATAATCTTTTAACTCTAGTTTTTTATCAATTAAACCAGCCGCAATAACCCACATCACCATTAAGCCAAACTGTGAAAATGCGTAAGTTTCGAAAATAGAATTAAAGGCTATTTGTGTAAAGGACAATGTCAAAATAACTGTTGCAGTTAAACTGGTTTTTTTACTTACTCCAAGCTTCTGCATAAAACGGTAGAATAATGTTGCGCTTAGTGCTCCGATGGCTGCCTCAAAAATTACTGCAGCAACAATTACTCCAGTGAATCTTCCGAGTAATCTTATAAAAGGTTGCGTTAATATTACAAATAATGGATGTACTGAGGTTCGATAATGTAGACCTTCCTGCATGGTCATATCTTGCAGTACACGTGGTGTATCGCCACCATAAAACACGTCGGTCTCTGTTCCGTTTGTAATTAGGTTCACAAAAGAGAGTAGGAATAGATTGAGGGCGAAGACTATCGTAAATATTTTCAAGAATTCTTTAATCTTGTCGCCGTGGTTTTTTAGAAAATCTTTTATCTTCATTTTCAACTCTTTCATCTTATTGTCCCTTACTCCACCTC
>JABZJO010000084.1:0-2377 GCA_015257755.1 Candidatus Nanogingivalaceae bacterium | reverse complement strand
GTTCAAGTTTCTTTTTCGAAATGGCACCTGTGCCCACGCCAAAATCAGCATTTTTTCGAAATTTAACCTCCGTAAAATAATAATCTTTATTACATTTTGAAACAATATCAATTTCACAAAATTTTGTCCGCCAATTACGCGCTATAATATCATGATTTTCCTGTTTTAAAAACTCCGCTACAAAATTTTCTGCATCATCCCCGAGTTTTTTTGTTGTTATTTTTTTATTTTTTTGCTTTTGATCTTTCTCTAACTTTTCCTTAGATTTTTCTGTAAGCTCCATGATTGGCTTAAAACTTTTGCGATGAAAACTACTCACACCAAACTCCGCTAAAGCCGCCCGGTGTTTTGCAGTTCCATACCCTGAATGCTTTTCGAAACCATAGCAAGAAAATTCAGGTTTTTTCGAAAGTTCCGCCATAAAATTATCACGTGCAACTTTAGCGCAAATTGCTGCAGCCGACACGCTCGAAATCAATAAATCAGCCTTTTTAAGCGTTGATGTATGTTTTTCGAGTGGAGTGTTAGATAAAAAATTAACAGTTCCATCAATAATAACTTCATCAAAACCAATACCGTAATCCTTGCATTTAGCTTGTACTTCTTTAACGGCTTTTTTTGTAGCTAATTTTAAACTGTCACTTAATCCAATCTTATCCAATTCTTCATTCGAAACCCAGCCCAGCCCAACAATTGCTGAACTTTCACGAATTTCTGCTGCTATTTTTTCTCGTTGCTTTTTTGTAAGAGCCTTCGAATCTGTTAATCCATCAATCTGTGCATTATTCAAAACGCAAGCCCCGACAACTAAAGGTCCAGCCCAAGCTCCGCGACCAACCTCATCGATTCCTAAAATCATATTTCTATTATACAAAAAATCGCCCAGAAATACGAGCGATTTTTTACTCATAAGCTATTAAGCTTCTTCTTTTTCTTCAACCTTTTCTTCGGCTTTTGGAGCTTCAGGTAAAATGTTTACAGCCTCACGATCAAAAACAACTGGTTTAAGGCGGGCGCTTTTACCACTTCGGTTTCGCAAGAATGAAAGATAGTTTCGGCGAACTTTTGAACGACGAACAATTTCAATCTTTTCCACTAATGGACTATGAAGAAGGAAAGATTTCTCAACACCAACGCCACTAGCAATTTTTCGAACAGTAATTCGAGAAGTATGAGATTTTTTACGGTCAGTTCGAATAACTACACCTTCAAAAATCTGGATTCGCTCTTTATTACCTTCTTTAATTTTTTGGTGAACGCGAACAGTATCGCCACTTTTAATATCAAGAACGGCGTGTTTTTTCTGTGCGTCATTAACTTTTTTGATTAACTCAAAACTCATATTTTCACTCACTTTTAAATTTAATATATACAATCAAGGTTTATTATAGCACACTTTTTAGGTTTTGTGAAGAGCTAAATTACGCGATTTACTTCTTCGATGGTCGTATCGCCCCGTAAAGCTGAAATTACACCCTGTTGCATCAGTGTCAATAAGCCGTCTTCACGCGCTTGAGTTTCAATTGCTTCGGTTGAAATCATCCCCCTTTCACCACGCAAAAATGCCGCAATATTATCATTTACAACCATCATTTCCATCACCACAATTCGCCCCTTATACCCAAATGGACTCTCTTCTGAAGGCATTGGTTTCCAAAGCTTAAAATCACCCGAGATATCTTGTGGGATTTTTTCTGCAGGAACCCCATCTAAAACGCTTCTAACCCAGTTCTTAGTTGCTTCATCGGGTACATATTCCTTCGCATTCTTATCTAGTTTTCGAACAAGTCGCTGAGCTATCAAAAGTCGAATCGCTGTTGAAAAGATAGGGTTTAGCCCGATCATATCAATCATACGCGAAAAAGCTGCACTAGTTGAATTGGCGTGAAAACTCGAAAGCACCAAGTGTCCCGTAATCGAAGCTTGAATCGCCGTTCGCGCAGTGTCATTATCACGAATCTCACCAACCATCACGACGTCTGGGTCAAGACGCAAAACCGAGCGCAAACCGTCAGCAAAGCTTGCACCGTGTGTTGTATCAATAGGGATTTGCGAAATTCCACCAATTCCATACTCAATCGGGTCTTCAAGCGTAATAATCTTACGATCAAGCGTATTTAAGGCGTTGAGCATCGAGTAAAGTGTCGTTGATTTACCCGAACCAGTTGGACCAACCATCAAAACCATTCCGCGTGGATGTGAAATAATTTCATCAATTTCCGCTCGCTCTTTTGGAGCAATTCCAAGCAAATCAAGCTGAAGCATACTTTCATCAAAGTTAAACAAACGCATCACAGCATCCATCCCGTACATTGTTGGCACGGTTTCAACACGCAAATTTAAAAGATGCGAAGTTCCATCACGATAAATATCCTTC
>JABZJO010000083.1:0-2424 GCA_015257755.1 Candidatus Nanogingivalaceae bacterium | reverse complement strand
AGCTAATACATTAGCAACCTTTTCGAAACCAGTGTTTGGTGCCTTAATTTCCTTTGGAGCATCTTCCTTTTTAGGATCTTCTTTAGCTGGTTCTGCTGGTTCAACAACAGCTGGTTTATTTTCAGGATCCTTTGGTTTAACTGGCTCCGCTGGCTTAACTGGCTTAATTCTAGCGTAAGTTTCTACATTACTTCCAAAAATTCCACCCTGTTGGTTAAATTCAGATTTTGCTATAGTATTACCATCTGGCGCAATCAATTCAGATGTATATTTAATATCATTAATTTTGCCGTTTGCAATTTTTGAACCATCGACAACTTTAACCTCTGAAACCCAGTTTCGATAAATACCATCCATTGCTGGCATATCTTTAGTTACTTCAATTACGATTTCAGTATCTGATGTAGAAATAATTTTTACATCCATTGATGGACCACCCGAGAAGTAAACACCGTATTTATTCACAGGAGTGGATGCCGAAATACTTTCACGCATTCTTCCTAACTGTATATTTGTTCCAGCTGGATAGTTTTTACTATCAAAACGAACTGGTGAATCATTACTCATTGTGAGTTTTAGCTTTGTTCCAGCTTTAACTGGGTTATTCTTTGATTGAATAATTGTTGGTCCAAAAACTGAACTTCCATCATTAGTGTTAAAACTTATATATCCTGAACCAAGGTTTGTATTATTAGCGACAAGCAAATTTGGTTTTCTAACCGTCACGGGATCACCCTTTAAAGTTGTTGTTCCAATAATCTTTGTCTCAATAACTACATCATGATTAACAAGAATAAAATTGTTTGCATTATTGTTAGATACTGTAGTTCGAAAGTTTGTATATTTCTCAATATTTTTATTGAATACAATTTTACCCTGCCAGATATTTGCGGCTGGTTTTGCATCTTCATCATCGCGAGGAACAGTTTCGAAATTAAGATTCTGACCCTTATTAAAATATTTATCAACTATAACTTCACCAATTTTATCATTGTTGTATTTTAAGTCTGCTTTTCCACCAGGAATTAATGAGACATTTTCTGCGCGGAAAGTTGCCCAGTCGCCCTCATGAGCAGTAACACCAGAAACTTCAATAGTCCATTCGCGACCATCTGACTTAATTTGTGTTGGTGTAACTTTTATTTGGTTAGTAACATCTTGTGGTGCCGCCAAAGCAGACTTAAACCCGACCACCGATAAAACCGCAGCTGCGGCAATTATTAATGTTTTGCTTCTAGAAATCATCTTCTCTCCTATTTTTTTATTTAAATAAAACACTTATCTTACCCCAAGTATATCATTTTTTAAAAATAAACGCAAGCGTTTTTTTATTTTTTATTCAGCATAAAAAACACCTCTTTTAAATCTTCTAAAATCTTCTCATTACCCTTTACTTTTGAGATAATTTGCGGCTGACTAGAAAGCATTAATCTTAAAAATTTTATATGATTAGCATTGAAATCACCTTCACTATCTTCAACAAAAACTTTATCATAAAAATCGAAGCTATAAGTTAAATCTGCCTGCAAGGGTTTGCCATTCTTGTCGCTTTCAAGGTTGATTTCATCACCAGAAAATTCAGCGATTTTTAAATTAAACCATTTTTTCGTTAGACTTAGGTCAATCTCAAAATTATTTAAACTTCGAAAAACTGTTAGTAGAATTTCGAAAAAATCATCACTTTCAATTTGTTCGCAAAGCCAAGAAACCGTTTTTATTGCTTGATATGCAAACTCGGTTCGCTCGAAGTCCTTTAAAATTTCACCAAAAAATTCTCGCATTCGCGCTGAGGAAAGTGTGCGCATTTCACTTTTCCCTTCAATTAAAACAACTTCGTTTAGCGCAAAAAATTCGATTCCACCAGCAAGTTTCGATTTTGGTTTTCGAACACCACGCGCCATTGCGCTCACTTTTCCGCCCGGTGTTAATAAATTTACGATTCGATCAGCCTCGCCAAAATCAGTTCGTCGCAGGACTATCGCTAAAGTTTTTTTTCGTGTGTTATTCATTTATAATCTCACTTATTCTTTCTCGCAACTCTCGTGGTTGAAACTGTGATTTTTCAAAAATATCCCGAACGTTAAAATGTTTTAAACTTTCCATTTCGAGTTCATCTGCTAAATCCGAACAAACGACAACTGGAATCCTTGCCGTATCAGCATAACTTTGGAGCTCGTTTAGTAGCGCAAATGCCGAATGACCTTCAAGCAGAATATCTAAAAGAATCAAATCTGGCAACCTTTTATTAATTTTTAAAATCGCCTTTTCGGCTGAATTGGTGTGCGAAATTTCAAAATTCTTACGTAAAATTCGCTCAAAATTTTCAGCTAAAATTACGTTATCTTCAATAATTAAAATTTTTTTCACAACAAGCTCAACTGACCAGAACGGTTTAAATCTATATAAAACGTACTTCCATTACGA
>JABZJO010000082.1:0-2438 GCA_015257755.1 Candidatus Nanogingivalaceae bacterium | reverse complement strand
TTTCCCAATTCCTTATGCAGAAGTTTTTGAAAATATGCAAAACGCTAAAATTTCGAAAGCAATCTGTATCGGCGAAAATCTTGAAAACTCAAAACTTGCAGTCGATTTTTCAACTGAGAACTCTGGCGAGATTGAACTCTTCTCGGCAATTGGCGTTCATCCACATGAAGCAGAAAAATACAATCCAAAAGAATTAATCACAGAGCTCGAACAGCTTTCAAAAAAACCAAAGGTTGTAGCAATTGGTGAAATTGGACTTGATTATTTTTATGAAAATTCAAATCGTGAAGCACAAAAAACGCTTTTAAAAGCCCAGCTTGAACTTGCGCAAAAGCTAAACTTGCCGGTAAGCTTTCATGTTCGTGAAGCTTTTGTGGATTTTTGGCCAATTTTCGATGAAGTTTCGAAAAAGGGTAAAATCCGTGGAGTTTTGCATTCTTTTACAGATTCAAAAGAGAATTTAAACGAAGCTCTAGAACGAGGTTTATTCATTGGCGTGAATGGTATTTCTACTTTCGTAAAAAAGCCAGAAGAGCTAGAAATGTTTGCCAGTATTCCGCTTTCGAAAACTTTGATTGAAACAGATTCGCCATTCTTAGCACCAAAAGGCAAACGTGGAAAGCCGAATCAACCTGCATTTTCAAAATTAGTGGTTGAAGATTTAGCAGAAAAACGACAAATTTCAGTCGAAGAAATCGCCAAAATTACGTCTAAAAACACCGAGGAACTATTCAATATCTAACATTTTCGTCCTATTGACAAAAATATAAAAATATGCTAGAATTGAGACATATTTAGAGGCAAAAAATGAACAATTCTGACAAAAGTTTATACCAAATTCCATATTCTTCAGAAGCTCCCAAAGAGCCAGCTTTAGAAAAACCAAGAATAAAGATTGCCTATGATCTACCAAAGCAGATGCCTTTAAAACCTGTTAAACAGATTCAAAAGACCGCCTTACCGCAAAGAAAGAAAACACAACAAGTTAATATTTTTGATGAGATGTTCGCAAAAAGTGCACAAATTTTATATCTTCGAAATATTGCGGAAGAAGAAATTAGAAATACGCACTTTAAGTATACTAGAAAATCTTTCCTAAAAAAAGCAAAGAAACACGAAAGCAACCAGCTTTATTATAAATATCTCTTCAATCAGTTCAAGAAAAATCCACAAGATATTTCTCGAGCGTTAATTGATCTTGAAAGCAAAGTTGGCGCACAAATTTTTGGGCCAATCTTACATGGAACTCGACGCGAATTCTTTGTGTTAGATCACAATTCCTGGATTTATCACGAAGAATGGATTGACGGAAAGCGAAAAGTTCATCAAAATACGACCAGATACGAACTTCGAAAAGATCAAGTGATAAAAGTAGAGGCCGGACCACATTACTTTGAATTAAAAGGCGCCGAACTTCGAAACTTTCATCATGCAGTTCAAAACTACTATCAAAACGTTTCAAGAATTGTTTATGGAAAGTAGCTTGAGAGTTTGAAATTCTCAAACAAGTATGCTATAATTATTTAGAATTGTTTTATTTTTTAACGAAAGGAAATAGATGGCTAAACATAAAAGTTGGCACGGAGCAGACCGCAAACGAGCTTTGCGTGCAAAACTAAAAATCGAAAAACGCCGCGAAGCAAAACGCCGCGAACGAATCGCAGCAGCTTTGGCCGCAAAATAATTTTTTAAAAAATCGCTTTTATCAAAAAGGCGGTTTTTATTTTAGATTCTTTTGCTTGCTTTTTAGCTAAAAATATGATATAATTACAAAATCTATTCGATTTTCGAAAGAAAAAATCACTCAGGAGGTGGAAAAATGAAAATTAAGGATAGAGGTATCTTAAATGTTATGCAAAAGATTTCAAACGACGAATGGTCGTTCTATTTCTTACATGATCTAGGTTTAGATCAACAGGGTGAAGTCGCATTGTGGCTTTCAAATTTGACAAAACAAGACGACACAGTCTTAGATATGTCACCAGATGACATCATGGAAAAAGCTTGTGTTGCATTGCTTTTTGATGAAAAAACCGATAAGGTTATCGCTTCTGCCTCAATGATGAAGCCGCAACTGAATTCTTTTCGCCAGTATCTTGGTGAAATTGGTTCAATGTTCACGCTCGAAGATTATCAAAATCAAGGTTGCGCTAGCTACTTGGTTCATAAAATTGATGAATGGGCTAAAGCTCAACCTAAAATTAATGGTGCCTATGCATTCTTAAATACAAAATCACCGCGCTCATTTGTAGTGAATGGTTACGACGGCGAAATTTTAAAAGACGGGGAGGTTTTGAACGCTGCGGAAATTGTTCCAGCTTACGCATTCAATCTTTGCCGAACGGTTTGCCGAAACCGACGCGCGATTCATTTGATGGATCTTGAACTTCAAAAAAAGGATCTAAACTTAAGCATTGAAGCATTTAATTCTCAAGGAG
>JABZJO010000081.1:0-2492 GCA_015257755.1 Candidatus Nanogingivalaceae bacterium | reverse complement strand
ATGATATTCTGAATGTATGGGGTTCAAATCGTAAAGATGCCGGGCTTCGTGCTCCTGTGAAATTTGCGATGATTATTGCACTTTCTGGTTTTTTGGCATGGTTTTTCGCATTTAAGCTTCATTTTACAACTGTCATGATTCCATTCATCGGTAACTTTGAAATTGGCTACTGGATGGTTCCATTGTTTATTTTTGCCATCGTAGCGACAAGTAATGCGGTAAATATTTCCGATGGTCTTGATGGTCTAGCTGGCGGATTGTTAAGCGCAGCCTTTGGTGCTTTTGGAATCATCGCTCTCGTGCAAAATCAACATAATCTAGCAGCCTTCTGTTTTACTGTTCTTGGAGCACTGCTTGCATATCTATGGTTTAATGTATATCCAGCTCGTTTCTTTATGGGTGACGTTGGATCTTTCGCTTGGGGAACATCTCTTGGCGTTGTAGCAATGCTAACTAACTCACTTCTTCTTTTACCCGTGATTGGATTAATTTTTGTGATTGAAGCTGGCTCGAGTGCTATTCAAATTTTTTCGAAAAAAGTTTTTAAGCGTAAAGTGTTTATCTCAGCGCCAATACATCACCATCTCGAAGCAACAGGCTGGGAAGAGACTAAAATTACAATGCGATTTTGGATTATCGGAATGGTTACAGCATTCGTTGGCATAATTTTGGCGCTGGCAGAGCATAAAATCCTGTAATGGAAACTCGAAGAAGACAACCTGTGCGCGATAGTGCTAGGCGTAATTCTGGACGTCTGGCAGTTTCGGATTCACTGCACCGAAACAACCTAAGTAGTCAAAAAAGAACTATTCAGAAAAATAGTTTCTTTGATGGTGATTTAAAGAACGATAGTTTTATGGCTGTTATTCAGGATTTTTTAAAGGGTCAGTTTGGTAGCTTGCTGGAAAGAGTTTGGTTTTTAGTAAGATCGTCAATTATAATTTTCATTATAAATCCTTGTGTTCGAATTCGTGAAAGTGTTAAGGCTGATAATAAAAAACGCTTAAACCTTGAAGGTTTCGAGAAGATTCGAAAACACCGAGCAAACTATATATTATTCTTATTTATTGGTTTGTTGCTTTTGATTGGACTCGTCGTGATGTTTTCATTGAGTCCACAAAGAGCAAACTCTCTCAATATCGCCAAGGGTACAAATTATGATGACTACTACTTTTTCTGGCGACATCTTACATATATTGTTATCGGGCTTTTATTCTTTTTTGGAATGAAAGCAATCCCGTTAAACTGGATTTTTTCGAGATCTTCGCAGATTTTTGTATTTTCTTTAATTTTGTGCGTTGTTCTTGCGGGGTTAGCAATGTTCAACTTACCACCAGTAATTTGTGAAAATGGTGCTTGCCGTTGGTTTGGTTTTTCTGGATTTAGCTTCCAACAGGCTGAATTTTTGAAAATCGGTGCAATATTATTACTTTCAACGTTTCTTGGCGCACAGGCTTCAAAGGGTAAAATCAATAGTTATAAGGAAACTATTTTGCCTGCAGGTGTTATTATTATTGCGGTGTTGTTGGTTGTAGCTGGTTTTCAAAAGGATCTTGGAACGGCAACTACGATTATTATTGCGATAGCTTTTCAGTTTGTTGTTGCTGGTATGAAGTCAGATAAGCTTGTTCCCGTGGGTTTGGTGATTTTAGCTGGAGTTGTTTTATTGATTGTTTTTGAGCCGCACCGAATTTCGCGTATTTTAACATTTTCGAAAGGTGATTGTAGTAATATCCTAACAGAAAGCGGAAAAGATCAATACCATATCTGTAATGCTAAGCTCGCAATTGGTTCAGGCGGAATTTTAGGCTTAGGAATTGGTAATTCAGTTCAGTCCGCAGGATATTTACCTGAAACCATTAATGACTCAATTTTTGCAGTGATGGGTGAGATGTTTGGTTTTGTAGGGCTGGTTGGAATATTAGCAATTTATTTTGGGCTAATATATCAACTTCTTAAAGTTATTTCAAGAATGGAAAACCCTGCAAGTAGACTTTTTGTCGCTGGGGTTACTGGGTGGATAACTTCACAAACAGTAATTAATGTGGCGGCGATGGTTGGACTTTTCCCGCTAAAAGGAATTACAATTCCATTAATTTCTTACGGAGGAACAAGTCTGGTTGTGATCTTGGGTGTTCTCGGAATCGTTTTCAATATTTCAAATTACACATCGTTTAAACAAGTTGAAGATTTTAAGGAGGAAGGCTATGAAAATACTAGCAATCGGCGGCGGGTCGGGCGGTCACGTGGTGCCCGTAGTAGCAGTTTTTAAAGAGATATTAAAGAAAAAACCTGATACTGAGTTGTATTTTTGGTGCGATAAAAAATTTGCACCACAAGCTACAAAAATTATGCAGCAGTCTTTTGGTGAGCAAGTTAGTGTTTCGAAAATTTCAAGTGGTAAATTCCGTAGATATAATCATCTAACTTTTTGGCAACATTTAACGGTTCCGGGTGTTGTTTTTGGTAATTTTATTGATATCTTTAAGAAT
>JABZJO010000080.1:0-2586 GCA_015257755.1 Candidatus Nanogingivalaceae bacterium | reverse complement strand
TTTAATTTTACAAACTTCGCCCTCAATTTGAATTGTTATGTTCTGTGGATTTTTAAAAGTAATTTTAATAGATTTTTTACGGGCTAGAGGTATTTTTCCGAAAATTCCTCGAAGCAAAAAAGGAGAATTTTGTATTAATCTTGCTGAATTTAAAACCCCAAACCCAAAATTGTCAGCATCTGTTTTATTTATAGAGCTACGCATAATTCGAGCCATTCGTGGACCATTCATAAAAACGATATCTGTTGGATTTTGTGGAATTTTATCAAATTTATTTGTGTCGGTTTTAATTTCTGATATGTTCAAAACGTGATTTCGACAATGCTTGAAATAAAAGCAAGTTGCAGCACTAAGTGAAAGAATTAAGCGCATGTTTCGATTGTGGATTTTTTTCAAAACTTTTCGGATTCTTCGGCCTTCAAAAATCTCGGCCATTTCTGCAGTTAAACCGATTGTTGCATAAAGTGGTGCATATCTAAAAAAAGATCCATTAATTTTTAATTCAATTGGGCGGATTTTAGCTTTAACTTCAAGTTTTTCGAAAGCCTCAATTGCGGCTTTTCCGCTATTTTTTGAAAAACTGTGGGCGTAATCATTAAAATTGCCAAAGCCCGTGAATTTTATTTTTAAGTTTTTCTTTCCTGAAAGCGCCGCGGCGTTGGCGGCAATATGCGCAGTTCCATCACCACCGGCAACAAGAATAATATCTCCATCTTTTAACCCTTTGGCCATTTCTTGCGCATTTTCCATTGGTGAAGTTGGCTGAATTTCAAAAGTTGTAAGCTGATTTTTTTCGAAATGAGCATCTTCCAAAAAGGGGAGGATTTTTTCTCGAATCAATTCAAAACCACTCGAACGTGGATTGATAACGAGAATAAGATGTTTTTTCATAAGTGTTAGTATAACATATTTTTTGAGTTTTTACAACTAAAAAGGTAAAGAAAAAACGCTCAAAATTGAGCGTTAAATATTTTTTGAAACACTACTTAGCATCTCCTATATACCTAATAAAACTATTTTCAAAGTTTTTATCATATTGACCAGATATATAGATTATATGGCCATCAACAGGCATCCAACCTTTGAATTTGCATGAATGCTCTGTGACTTCATCTAGCCCTGTAGGGACGATAGAAACATCGTGGTAGCCCTCTAGGATTATATTTACGTGAAGATACTCCCCGCTTTGATGTGAACCGCCACTGGTGCGGTGTTGATTGTTGTCCGCCTTTCGAACAAGCTCGGAAAAGCTATCGCCAGAAATTATTTCTGCCTTATCTTTATTTTTTTGTGTTTCGAACATAAAACGTGCCTCCCATTTATATAATAAGAATACTTATATTATAGCACAAAAATAGCAATAAATCAAGAGGTGTTAGATGTGTTCTTTAATTCCACTTCCAACTAAATAGTTTTTCGAAAAACGTTAGGGAGTTTCGAGGGAGTGAAGCTTGGCTTGAATTTTGCGATTGATTGTCTTCTTTTGGTGCTGCTTCTGCTTTTGTTGGATCTGGAGAAACTTGTTCAGCAAACACGAGGAGGCGTTTTTCTGCGGTTCCGATTGGAACGCAGGTTATCAAGGTTAACATAGGTTTATCTGTTCCGACTTGAACGCGATTAACTTGGTTTGGAAGCACGACTTCAGACCTTGTAACGTTGTAAGTATAACGAACTCCGTTGTAATTGGCATAAATAACATCTCCTTTTTGAAGTTTATCGAGCTGAGCAAAAATGAATTTATAATCTCCTGTATCAAAAAGGTCGTTGCTTGAGTGGCCGCTTAGCACCGTGTTTCCATTTTTTCCGGGAACTGCATTCGCTCCAGGAATTGCAAAATGAGCAACTCCTTTTTCCATCGCTTTAAGTTGAGATGTGCTATCATTGCCAACTCCATAAATTACAGGAACGTCAACATTTATTTTAGGGATTATTAATTTAGGTTCTTGACTAACTGAATTTGTAGAATTCGGACTATAAATAACTTGCGCTGCATCGGAATTTCCGGGTGCAACATAAGCCTCGACAGATGCAAAAATTAAACGGTTATATTGCAAGAACATAAACGCTAATACCACGATAACTGCAGAGAAAATTGGTACAAAATGCCGTGATTTACGAATTTTATCAGTTTGTTCACGAGCTTTTGCCGAGATGTCTTTTTTTAATTTAGCTAAAGCGCGTTCTTTCTTTTGACTTTCGGTTAATTCCTCTATAACTTCTGGCTGAATGTTGGCAATTTTCTTTTTTTGTTGCTCTAAGGCTGCAGAATAATAATTTGCATAATATTTTTGATAATAATTTTGCCAAGCTGCATGATATCGCTTCCACTGTTCGCTCATTTGCTGCTTTTGATTATTTTGATATGCGTTTTGAGTAAATTGTTGGGGGTTGTAGGTGAGTTTCTCGGAAGTGTTAGTTTTTATAACATCTTGTTTGTTCTGGAGTGGTTGAATTATTTTTTGTCTTGATTTGAAATCAACAGTTTCTTGACCAACGCCAGAGTTGAAGTCTGCTTTTGGCTTTGGCTGGAGTGGCTGTGAAACTTCAGAAATTGATTTTTTTATTAAATCTTCTCGTTGCTTTTCG
>JABZJO010000003.1:0-14359 GCA_015257755.1 Candidatus Nanogingivalaceae bacterium | reverse complement strand
CGTTTAAGTCTTCAGGCAATTTTTGTACAAAATCCCAAGCTTGGGCAATTTTTAAAGCTTCAATAATCTCTTCATCTGTTAGATGTTTTGAAGAGCCGTAGTTTATATTTTCACGGATATTTCCAGAAAAAAGGCTAGCTTTTTGTGGAACATAGCCAATCAAATCGTGAAGTTCGCTTTGTTTTAGGTCGCGGATATCCACGCCACCAAGCTTAATTTTGCCTTTCGAAACATCATAAAATCGTGGAATTAATTTTGCGATCGTAGATTTTCCAGAACCAGTTCCGCCAATCACCGCAATAGTTTGGCCTTGACTAACTTCAAAATTAATATCTTCAAGAACGGCTTCTTCAGAATCTGGATACGCAAAACTAACATTTTCGAAAGCAAGCTCGAAAGTTTTTGGCGCTTTTTTGGTCTTTGCCTTATCTTTAATTAGATTTTCTTCATCAAGAACTTCACTCAATCGCTTAATAGCAACATTCATTCGTGGAATTGACATAAAAATCATCGAAAGCATAACAAACGCAAAAGTTACCTGAGCCAAATATTGAGTTAGAGAAGCTACATCACCGATTGAAATTTCGCCAGATTTTACAAAATATGAACCAATCCAAGCAATCGCAACCAAACCAAGACCAGAGACCATTGTCATATACGGCGAAATCAAGCCAAAAATCCTTTCGAAAAAGACATTCATTTTTAACATCTCGGTATTAATTTCGCCGAATTTTTCTTCTTCAACCTTTTCTTTTCGATAAGCTCGAATCACCCTTAAGCCAGTGATTGTTTGGCGAGTTTGCATATTTAATTTATCGAGTTTTGTTTGAAAAATCTTCAATTTTGGCACAGCAAAAACACCAATAATTGTAGTTAAAACAATAATCGAAAAAACTGTAATTGCCATAATCCAGCTCATTGAACCAGAAATCGCCAAAGTGTTAATTATCGCACCAGCACCAATAATTGGCGCATAAATACCCATTCGCATAATCATTGTGAAAGTTTGCTGAAATTGGCGTGCGTCATTAGTGATTCGTGTTGTTAAGCTTGCAACAGAGAACTTACCAAATTCGCTCATTGAAAAATCTTCAATTTTCTTAAAAGTTTCATGACGAATATCGCGCGCCATCGCTCCAGCCGAACGACTTGCAAAAAAAATTCCAGCCAACATTAAAACGCCGCTCAAAAGAGAAAGTCCAATCATATGAAAACCATTTGAATAAATTGCTTCCATATTTTTCATAGCAACACCTTGAGTGATAATTTTTGAAGTGTATTGAGGGAGTTCAAGGTTGATTTTAGCAGAGAATACCGTAAAAATAAGCATCAAACTTAAACTTAGCCAATATTTTTTAGCAAATTTAAAAATAAATTTTAGCATAATTCCTTTCGTTTTTATAGTTTATAGATTTTTTAAGCGATTTTAATATTTTAGCATAAATTTAAACATTTTAAAAGAGCCGCAATTAATGCAACTCTGTCAATAAGGTGTAAATTTTGTTAATGTTTTTTAAAGGTATACTTAACTTTGTGTTAAAAAGCTTTATGAAGTTATGAAGTTTTTTTGCATTAGTTCATTTATGAAGTATTTATTATATAGCGTTTACGTTTTTCGGATTTTCCCGGTTCCATTACACTTATCACACGGATGCCGGCTGTGAAAACACATAAAACCATTAATTGTAACCTGACCACTTCCTTTACAGCGCGGACATTCAACGGTTTCTTCACTGATAGAGAAAATACCCATTTTTACACCTCTTTCTATAAAAGTTCAAAGCTTAGAATTGTTTCCGCAATTTTTTAAATTTAAGCTTAGTGTTTAATATTCTACTATATTTTTGCTTTTAAGTCAAGAGAATTATGAATATTTTCGAAATTTATTTTAAAAATTGAATTAATTTTGGTTTCTTTGTATAATAAAATTCATAATTACAATATAAATATTGCAAACTTTTACAGATATTTTATAAGTTGGAGTTAAAAATATGAAAAAATTTCAAATTAGATTTTATAGCTTTTACGCCTTTTTAACTAATCGAAGAAAACAATTGTGGCTGGACCTTAATCCGGGAATTAGTGGCAAAATTTGGTTTATTATTTTTAAATTGTTCTTTTCGAAAAATATGATCGAAGTTTTAGAGGAGAATGAAGCAAAAATTAAAATTCGAAATAGTATTTTTCTGTTTCGAAATCCCAAAAACGCCGAGAAATTCAAACAGGCACAAAAACTTTCTTGGAAAGAAAGCGAAGAAAAACATCGGCTTTATGGCGAAGCTCTAGGATATCCAGAGTTTGCAGTTTCAGATTTTTTAGAATTATTAGAAGAACGTAAAAAAGATAATAATGAAGAGGTTAAAGCTGGTGATAGACTAGCTTTTAGTTCTTTTAATTATGGCTACGAAGGCTTTGTTTTTAAACCAGAAAATCTTTCGAAAATTATAGATTGGAGCAAGGCGCAAAAAATACCACAGAGAAATATTAAAATTGAAATATTTAATCACCGAATTAAAAAATGGCAAAGTCTTTCAAAAAATGAAATTAAAGAACTTTTAGAGTCAAAAAATCCACTAAAAACTTCTGAAAAAATAGCAAAAAATAGAGAATAATTTTTGTCAGCTTTTTAAAAATGTGTTATACTGTTAAAGATGAATAATGAAATTATCTATCTTGATCACGCCGCAACAACACCAGTAAGTGAAAAAGTCTTGGCTGCAATGTTGCCTTATTTTAGTGAAAAATTTTACAACCCAAGCGCACCTTATGTCCAAGCACTTGAAGTTCGAAGAGATTATGAAGATGCAAAGCATTTAATTGCACAAAATATTGGCGCAAAAAGCGATGAAATTGTAATGACCGCTGGTGCTACCGAAAGTATCAATTTAGCATTTTCAGCAGCCTCGAAAGATACAGGAGATGAAATCCTTGTGGGTGAATTTGAACACCATGCGGTTTTGAATTCAGCCGAAAAATACGGTATTCGAAAATTAATTAAGATTAAAAAAGATAGCGTAATTGATATTGATGATTTGCGCGCAAAAATCTCACCAAAAACAAAGATTGTATCTGTTATGCTAGCAAATAATGAAACAGGCGTGATTCAGCCAATTTCGAAAATTGCCGAGATTATTCGCGAAGAAAGAATGCGCCGACTTTCAAATGGTGAAAAGACGCCAATCTACCTTCATTCCGATGCCAGCCAAGGTGTTGGCCAACTTGATATTTCTGTTTCGCGACTTGGTGTTGATATGTTAACTTTAAATGCCGGAAAAATCTACGGCCCAAAACAAACTGGCCTTTTGTGGGCGAATCGTGAAATTCAATTTAACGCACAAATTGTTGGTGGTGGTCAAGAACGAAATTTGCGTAGCGGAACCGAGAATGTACCAAGTGTGATTGGTTTTGCAAAAGCAATGCAGCTAGCCGAAAAACATCGCAAAAAAGAAAATGAGCGACTTCGAAAATTAAAAGAGATTTTTAAAAATATTTTGAGCGAAAATTTCTCGGACGAAGAAATGATTTTCTTGGGAAATATCAAAAAGCAACTCGCGAGCCATGTTTCGGTTTCGTTTCCTGGAATTGACGCTGAACGAATGGTTTTCGCCCTTGAAATGCAAGGAGTTTTGGTCGCTACAGGCTCAGCTTGCGCTGCCAATAGAGGAACACGTTCGCACACTCTAACCGCAATGGGGCTTAAAGAAAGTGAAGCGGACGGCAGTTTACGAATCTCTTTCGGTGCGCTCTCGAATGAAGAAGATACTAAACGCGCGGCTGAAATTATTTCGAAAACAATTCGAGCAGAATTCGAAAGGATTAAAAAGTAGATGGCAAAATTTTTTGCTTGGGTTTTAATCGTTATTGGAATTGTTGTAGTTTTTATTGCTAGCACAACACTAATTATCAGCGATAAAAATCAGTTAGTTAAAATTTGCCCAAACTATAAGAATGGCGAATGTTCCCAGAAAATTGATGCGGTTGTTGCGATTTCTGGCGGGAACACATCTTCGCGAACACGCGAAGCAATCGAAATTTTTAAAGCTGTTCAAGCACGAAAATTGATTTTCTCTGGCGCAAATTCAAACCCGAAAGTTTTGAGCGATGCGCAACAAATGGCGAATTTAGCGCAAAAACAAGGTATTTTAAAAGATGAGATTATTCTCGAAGAACAAGCCCAAAACACTCATCAAAACGCACAATATACAGCAAAAATCATCAAGCAAAATGGCTATAAACGAATAGTTTTGACCACTTCAAAATACCACCAAACACGGGCAAGATTAGAATTCGAAAAAGCGCTCGAAGGTTCTGGGGTTGAAGTAATCTCGGCACCAGTCTCAAATGATCCAGACTGGAGTAACCTTTGGTGGACAAATTCACGCGGATGGTATCTTTCGATGAGTGAACTTTTTGGAATTTTTAGATTTTATATAGGAGCATAGAAATGGATAAGTCAAAAATTAAAGTATATGTTGGAATGAGCGGCGGCGTAGATTCTTCTTTAACTGCAGCACTTTTAAAAGAGCAAGGTTATAATGTTGTAGGTGTTTATATGAAAAACTGGACACAAGATTTACCGGGAATGAAATGTCCCTGGGCAGAAGATTTAGCGGACGCAAAAAGAGTTGCTGTTCAACTTGGCATTGATTTTAAAGTTTTCGATTTCGAAAAAGATTATCGCGAAAAAGTCGTTCAATATATGCTCGACGAGTACGCAATTGGTCGCACACCGAATCCAGACATTATGTGTAACCAAGAAGTTAAGTTTAAGCTATTTTTAGAGGCAGCGCTCGAAGATGGCGCAGATTTGATTGCGACTGGGCATTACGCTGGCGTTCGAAACGCCTTTACTGAAAATAATAGCGACAGTTTTGATTTTTCGAAAAGCGGAAATGGCGAACTTTTACGCGCCAAAGACGAAAATAAAGATCAAACCTATTTCTTATATCGAGTACGCGGTGAAGCTTTGGGTCGAACATTGCTTCCGCTCGGCAATTTCACTAAGCCAGAAGTACGCGAGATGGCAAAAGAGCGCAGTCTTTTTACTGCTCGCAAGAAAGATTCGCAAGGAATTTGCTTTGTTGGCAAAATTGGAATTCGTGACTTTTTGAAACAGTTTATTCCTGAACAAAAACCCGGCAAAATTATTAATAAAAATACGGGAGAAGTTCTTGGATGGCACGACGGAGCAATTTTTTACACCTTAGGCCAACGCCACGGCTTAAATATTGGTGGTGGCTTGCCATTTTATGTTTGTGGAAAAAATATGCAAACTAATGAAGTTTTTGTTACAACAGACATAAACAACGGTGAGCTTTGGGCGAAAGAAATTAACGTTTCGGCGTTGCATTGGATTAATGAAAAAGTTGCAGATGGTGCAGAAATTCAAGTTCGAATTCGCCACCGCGCGCCGCTTGTTAATGCAAAAATCTTTTTCGAAAACGATGGAACCGCAAAAATTAAACTTACAGATGAACAACGCGCTATTACTAGTGGTCAGAGTGTTGTATTTTATTCTGGCGAAGTTTGTTTAGGCGGCGGAATTGTTATATAAGCATTATTGACATTTTATTTTATTTATGGTATAATCTAAATACTAAGTTTTAAAACTTAAGTACTTTATTTAGAAGGGAGTGTTAACATGCGTAGTTTTAATTTGTTAACATTGCTAAACAAAAAAGAGAATAAGGATGCAAACTTTTTCAGTGAAAGTTTTCTTCTTGAAACTTTGAAAGAAGTGGGATTCGAAGATGTAGAAGTCTTTAATCCGCCAGCAGACGGTAGTAACTCGATCCATTTGAACGCAAAATTAAGCGATAAAAATGGAAACGCTCTAAGAATTAGAGTGTATCATTCAAAAAACTGGCTGAAATTTGAAGCCTATCCGGATTCTGAGGATTCCTTCAAAAACCCAAAAAGCTATAATAAGCTATCGATGACCAAACGCTTTTTCGATAAATACATCGAAACAGTGCCACGTCCTACATACTATTTTGGTAATCGAGCCACAACAGATTTGCTAAAAAAATGCAAAGAAATGGCGAATAATTTCTTTGATGATATTGAGAATGAATTCAAGAAACACTGTCGCAAGTTTTAACTTATTCCTAACCCGATATTATATCGGGTTTTTTCTTGTTTTTTTGCCTTTTAAATGTTATAATTTTACTTTATAGCACTTTTCAGGAGGTTTTATTATGAAAAGATTTGACGCAGAAACGATTGAGTCGCGATTGAAACAATCTGGTTTTACAATTATACAAACAGAATCACGACCAACAGTTTCTAAAATTAAAGCTATTCATAAGCATGGTGAGCTTAATATCGAATACACAGACAATGAGCTTGGCCTTTCTTTGCAAAATAGTTCAGATCTGGAAATCTTAGTGAATAAACGTGTTGTTGTTCTAGCATTTGATAATAATGTTTTTACCGAACGCTGTGTTGAACAAAAACTACACAGTTTTAATACTAAAACACTATTCCTTGAGGCGAACAAAAGCCTAAATAATTTTATTAAAAAAATGGAGTATGTCTTTAATTACAAATAGAACTTCTCGAAGCTCGAACGAGCTTCTTTTTTTTGGCTTGATTTTTTAGTATAATATAGCCATGAACGATTTTCAGAAAATTTTCGAAAAAAAGTATAAAATGCTAAACCCCGAGCAAAAAAAGGCTGTAGACACAATTGAGGGGCCAGTTTTGGTTATTGCGGGGCCGGGAACAGGAAAGACTCAATTGCTTTCAACCCGTATCGCAAACATTTTGCAAAAAACCGACACTTCGCCGGAAAATATTCTAGCGATGACTTTTACGGAAGCTGGTGCCCGAAATATGCGCGAGCGTCTTTCGCAATTTATCGGAACCGATTCGTATAAAATTGGAATTTTCACATATCACGGTTTTGCAAATGAAATTATCAATAATTATCGTGAATATTTTCTAGATAAAGACCTCGATAGCTTGGCTGATGATTTAAATATTTTTAAGATTTTAGAGAGTTTAAAAAACAATCTCGATGATAGCTCTCGCCTAAAAAAAGATAATATCAGTAGCCTAACAACGGCAATTTCACACGCAAAACAGGCGTTAATTACCCCTGAAATACTAGCAAAAATTGCAAAACAAAATGTTGAATTGGATAAAAAACTACTCAAAAAACTAGACGAAGAAGAAATCGATTTTTCTGCGCTTGAAGAAAAAGGCATTTCTAAAAAAACTGTTTTTCCTGAATTTTATGAAAATCTCCTTATCACGCTGGCTGAAGTTCTAAAAGATATAACACCAGCTCATCCAAAAGTTAAGCCAAATCTTTTTTACACTTTCGAAGCGCTTGAAAAACTTCTTGAAGAAAATAAAAATGCCGAAAAATTCTCAACAAAACCTTACACTAGTTTTCGAAATGATTTTTTCGGAATAAAAAACGAAAAAGGACGTTTACCAAAAGATTTTTATACGAACTTAAAAATCCAAGAATTTGCCGATTTTTACAAAAAATATGAGGAAGCCCTACATAGTAAGGGTATGTTTGATTATAATGATATGATCCTCGAAACAATTAAAACTATCGAGCAAAAAACAGAATTAAAATTGTCGCTTCAAGAAAAATATCAATTTATTCTTTTGGATGAATATCAAGATACTAACGCCGCGCAAAGCAGGCTTGTTGAACTTCTCACGGACAATGAGATTTTTAACGGTCGGCCAAATATTTTAGCTGTTGGTGATGACGACCAGGCAATTATGGCCTTTCAGGGCGCTAAAAGCTCAAACATGCTCGATTTCTATCATCGTTATAAAGATACGGAAGTTATTAACTTAAGAATAAACTACCGCTCGAGAAGTGAAATTTTATATTCCGCTAAAAATATTGCAGAACAAATCGAAAGCAGACTAACTGAAAACTTACCAACACGAATTGATAAAAATATTGAAGCTTTTGATGACTCTAAATTCGAAAGCCCATATCTTGTTCGAAAAGATTTTTTGAGTCAAATTTCAGAATTTGGCTGGATTGCGGATGAAATTTCAAATTTAATAAAATCCGGAATTAGTCCGAAAGAAATCGCCGTACTTGCACCAAAACACAACCCTTTACAAATGCTTGCGCCATATTTAAAGCGCCAAGAAATAGCCGTTTCCTACGAGAAAAAAGAGAATATTTTTGAAGACGAAATTATTAGTTCGCTAATTAAAATTTCACAACTTATTATTGCAATTTCAGACAATAATTTAGATAAAATAAATGCGCTTTTCCCTGAAATTTTAAGCTTTAATTTCTGGAAACTAAATCCTGTTGAAATCTGGAAATTAAGTTGGAAAATTAACTCTAAGCGAGAAACTGTAAATTCTTGGCTTCCAGAAAGCTTGTTTTGTGAAGATAAAAATATTTCGCAAATTGTAGAGTTTATTATTTCATTATCTCAAAAAATTGACAGTTATAGCCTTGAGTCTATCCTTGATATATTGCTCGGTAGCGTAAAATGGAACTTCAAAAAAGGAGAAATTGTAGAGAACCCTAGCCAAAACGATGCTAGTGAAACTTTCGAAAGCCCAATTCGAAAACTGTTTAGTCAAGATTCTGACGAAGGCTATTATGATACTTTATCAAATTTGATTGTTTTGCGCGAAAATTTGCGAGAATTCACACGAGAGCATTCAAATTCATTGCGAGACCTTGTGGCATTTGCTGAAGATTACGAAAATGCAGGAATGCGAATAATTAATACAAACCCTCACAAAGCAACTGATGATGCAGTTCAATTAATGACGGCTTTTCAGGCGAAAGGTTTGGAGTTTTCGCACGTTTTCATGATTGATACCAATAATCGAGTTTGGAATGGAAAAAACAATAATTTTCAAAGCGTTCGTTTTCCAAAAAATCTTGAATTTATACCAATCTCGGATGAGGGAAAAGATACCAAATTGCGTTTGTTGTTTGTAGCAATTACGCGCGCAAAAACACATCTCTATATGACAAATCACTTAATGAGCTTTTCTGGCGAGAAAAATACTCGGCTAGAATTCTTTGACGAGCACGAAAAAGAGACAGAAGATGAAAAGTTCTTTGTTGCTAGTTTTTTACCTGAAAAATTCCAAAAAATTGAGCTTGAAGAAAATGATGCTAAAGAATTAGACATTCAAACTAGCTGGCACGATTTTTATAGGCCAAAAAACGACTCAATGCGAGACTTATTAAAGAATCGTCTTGAAAATTACGCAATTAGCGCCACACACTTGAATAATTTTATCGATGTCGAATATGGCGGACCTATTAACTTTTTCGAGAATATAATTTTGCGCTTTCCACAAGGATACTCCATAAATAGCATTGCCGGAAACTTAGCCCATAACGCTTTTCGAAAAGCCCAAAATGAACTAAACCAAAATGGATTTTTCGATAGCCAAAATATTATTAGGGGTCTCGAAAAAGATATTTCAAAATACGTTTTGACAAATGAAGACAGGGCAAAAATCTTAAAAACCGCAGCCGAATCTGTCGAAAAAATATTCTCGACAAAAAGCGAATTATTCCAAAAAGGGAACCGTGCAGAAGAAAATTTCCACTCAAAGGGAATTATGCTTGGAAACGCGCACTTAACTGGAACTGTTGATTTACTAATTATCGATAAAAACAACAAAGAGATTACAATTTTAGACTGGAAAACAGGTTCGATACCTTTGGACTCAAAAGATAGAGGTAAAATTGTTGTAAATTCAAAAATTTACAAATACGAACAGCAGTTGTTTTTCTATAAATTTATGGTCGAAAACTCGAAAGAATTCTCTGGCTATAAAGTTAAATCTGGAATATTGCAATTCGTTCAACCAAACGCGGATGGTGATATTGCAAGCCATTCTATCGATTTCGAAACTCCCGCAAACAAATTGCGCGCAGAATTTACTGATCTGTTAATTCAAGCTGTTTTCGAAAAAATTAAAAAATTCGATTTTGACGATGATATTTCAAAATTCTCTGAAGAGAACCTAAAAGGAATTAAGAAGTTCGAAAATCAACTAGTTAAAGAGTTCGCAATATCTCATAATCTGAAAGAAGCTCCACTCTACAAGAAAATAAAAAGAGGTTCGTCTCATATTTTCACCCTTACTAAGACTCCTTTAGAAGATTTTTAACAACTTGAAAACATAAGCGCTTTATGATAAAATTGTACACGTATTAAGTTTAATTTGAGAGGGGAAAATGAACTTACATAAAAAAGCAATTTTATCATTAGCCACAGGTGGCTTACTTTGTGTTGGCGCTTTTGTTGCAATCAGCACTGCGCAAAAAACAAAACAAGTTAATCAAATAATTCAAAGTGATGATTTTTCATCATATCCACAAGGAGCAGAATATAGAGATAATGCTTCTTTCGGTAAATGGAACGTCTTATTTACCGGATACGGAAAGGCAAAGATTGTGCCAAATGGCGGTGCTGGAAATGCCCTAGAGCTCGCCCCAATAGCACATACTGGCCCAACAGACACTTCTTCAATTATGGTAGTTGGAAGTCCTGTTGGTGATACATTTACGTATAGTGGAAAAATTTCTACACAAGAACAGCTTCGAACCGGCGCAACTCCAAACGCCTGGGAAACAGCATGGATAGTTTGGAATCACACCGATAACGACCATTACTATTATTTTGTAGCTCGTGCAAACGGTTGGGAATTAGGAAAACGTGACCCAAGATATACAAACGGTCAAAGGTTCATGGCGACCGGAAGCGAAAGCTGGCCTCTAGCTTCAACTAAAGATTTCAAAATTAGTAAGAAGAACAATACTATTCAAGTTGATATAAATGGTCAAACTATTGCAACTGTTGTCGATAATGAAAATCCCTACAACAGCGGTCGAGTTGGAATCTATTCAGAAGATGCACGCGTTCTTGCGGACGATATTGTTGTTGATGATACTGCAAACATTACAGGAACGGTAAACAATGGTGGAATTGCTTCTATTGAAGGAGATCCAAAAATCGGTTCAACACTTACAGCAAAAATTAACGACCAAGACGGCGTTAAACAAATAACTGGTTACCAGTGGTTGTTAACTGGTCAAGATATTTCTGGGGCAACAAATTCAACATTCGTTCCTACTGCAAACGAAAAGGGCAAAGCAGTTACCGTTCGAATAACTTACGTTGACAATACAAATAAAGTTGAAAGTCATATTAGTGCGCCTGTTCAAATCACAGACGGAACAATTCAAGCTAATAATACGGGTACTGTTACTATTGAAGGCGACCCAAAAGTCGGCTCAACGCTTACAGCAAAAGTTAGTGATAGGGATGGTCTTTCTTCTTCGAAAATTCAATATACTTGGACTGTTGGCGGTCAAGTAGTTATCGGAAACACTTCTGCTAACCTTCCAGTAGTTGAAGACTACTTAGGTAAAACCGTAAAAGTTCACGCTTATTACGACGATGATGGTGCTCACGAAGAGAATATAGATAGTGCAACTGTTGGCCCAGTAGCTAAAGGCGATCAGGCTATTTCTATTCCTCCTGCAACTCCAGGGAAAGATCAAAAAGATAATTTCGAAAATTACACAAGCGGATCAACATTTAATGATGGTAAAAAATTTGCCGATTGGGAACTAGTTTACGGTAATGCGTCTGTTGCTTCAAACGGTGGAAACAAAACTCTAAATCTTTCATCAAAACCAGGTCAAGATTCAGCATCATTAATACTTGGAAAAACACTAGACAAAGACTTTACTTATAGTGGCACAATCAATTCTTTGACACAACTTTCAGCAACACCAAAGAATTGGGAAACGGAATGGATCGTTTGGAATTATACAGATAGCAACCACTTCTACTACTTGGCACCTCGTGAAAACGGTTGGGTTTTAGCTAAAAGAAATGGCAATCCAAATAATCCTGAAATTTTAACAACAGGAACTGATGCCTTTCCAGCAAATTCACCTAAAAACTTTAAGATTGAAAGAAAAGGAAATACTTTCGAAGTTACAGTAAACGGAAAGAAGCTTGCTTCAGTTACTGATAATTCTCCAATAAATCAAGGTCGAATTGGTTTATATACTTACAATTCAGCTATCAATATTGATAATATTGAACTTGTTCAAAAAGACCAAAACCAACCTGTAACTCCAACTCCAGTAAATCCTACTCCTGTAACACCTGCACCTACACCCGTAACTCCAACTCCAGTAAATCCTACACCTACACCCGTAACTCCAACTCCAGTAAATAATTCAAATACAGGCACAAATAATAATTCTGCGAACACAGGAGCAAATACAAATGCGCCAGCTGCACCAAATACTCCTCAAAATACACCAGCTCCAGCTAATAATGCTACTACACCAAAAGCAGATAAAAATGCTGAAAATAGTAATGGCGCAAAACACCTTTCAGCTCCAAACACAGGAGTTAACGGATATATTATTACGACACTGTGCTTACTGGGAGCTGCTGGACTAACAACACTTTCAATTATAATAGCTTTGAAATTCGAAAAAGCTAAAATCAATATCAATGAATAATCTATTTCTAGATAAACAATTCATTTTAACACGCGTGGATTTTGATAAATGTCAGAATCCACGCTGGAAGTTAGCAGACTTAAAATCCGAAGAAATATTAAATTTTTCACCAAGTTTTGAAGAAAAACTCACTATAAAAATTGATCTTTCGCAGCGCTTTTGCATTGGTTGGCACAACTTAGAGACTGGTGAAGATTTCGTCTGTCCAGATAAAATTATTCTTGAGAAAAAATATACTCAATGCCCAAAATGCCAGCAACGTACAGGCTTTAACCCTGCTTTTTATAATGTAGACTCGAGCGAAGTTTCTTCACAACAACAAATTCGAAATTCGCAACCGCATTTTGTTTATCTGGCATATTTTTCGGACGAAATAATTAAAGTTGGCATCAGCTTTTCTGGGCGAGGTATTGCTAGATTACTTGAACAGGGTGCTCGTGCGGCGTTAATTCTGGGCGAATTCTCCAGCGCCAATATCGCTCGTAGTTATGAAGAAAAAATTTCAAAAATGCCAGAATTTTGCGAAAACGTAAAAGCAAGCGGAAAACTAAAAACGCTTGAACGAAAGTTCGATTTTAAAATAGCCGAAAAGAAACTCCTTGCCGCGCGGGAAAAAATTGAACAAATTCAAAAAGTGAATTTCGAAAAAAACCAGCCGTTAAATTTAGATAGATTTTACATGAAAGATGCTAGTTTTCTACCTAAAGAAGTTATTCTGGCTACAGATTGTGCTCAAAGTGATAATTTTCTATTTTTTTCAGGGACTCTAAAAGCCCAGATCGGATACATATTGCTAGCTGAACAGCAAAATGAGATTATTGCTTTACCGCTTCGAAAATTTATAGGTTATAAAATTAAGTTTTTATCAGAAAATATCGAACTAGAATTACCAAAACGACAAACGAGCTTGTTTGATTTTTAACTTTAAAACTGCTAAAATATAATTAAATGAGCAAGGCATTATATAGAAAATATCGTAGTAAAAAATTAAGCGAGGTTGTAGGGCAAAACCATATCACAACTGTTCTTGAAAGTGCCCTAAAGCAAAACAGAATTGCTCATGCATATCTTTTTACGGGACCGCGCGGAGTTGGTAAAACTTCGATTGCCCGAATTTTAGCGCACGAGATTAATAATCTACCATATTCAGAAGAAGAAAATCACCCAGATATTATTGAGATTGATGCCGCCAGTAATAACGGCGTTGATGATATTCGCCAGCTTCGTGACAATGTACAGGTTGCGCCTTTTTCTGCTAAATATCGGGTTTATATTATCGATGAAGTTCACATGCTTTCAAAAGCTGCTTTTAATGCTTTACTTAAAACACTCGAAGAACCGCCAGAACACGCTGTTTTTATCTTAGCTACAACCGATGCCCACAAACTACCGGCCACAATTATTAGCCGAACACAGCGTTTTGTTTTTCGGTTTATTTCAAAGGAAGATGTTTGTAAACATCTAGAATTTATCGCTAAAAATGAAAAAATCAAAATTTCGAAAGAGGCGATTGAAATTATCGCTGAGCGTGGTGAAGGCAGTTTTCGTGATAGTATTTCTTTACTTGATCAAATCTCAAGCATTTCGAAGGATGGTGAAGAAATTACAGCAAAACTACTTGAAGAAACCCTCGGTCTGGCATCAAAAACACAAATCAACGCCTTAATTTCAGCTTTCGAAAACCAAAATTCGAACGAAATTCTTGAAATTGTGCGAGAAGTTCGGAACTCTGGCGTAGATTTAAAAAATTTCGCTAGCCAGCTTTTGAATTTTATTACCGAAAATGTCGGCGCAAAACCGTATCTTTCACAGTTCTTAGTTCCGCTCACACGAGCAGAAAAATCAAAC
>JABZJO010000079.1:0-2594 GCA_015257755.1 Candidatus Nanogingivalaceae bacterium | reverse complement strand
TTTTGGCTACGATCGGCCCAGCAAGCGACAGCCCTGAAATGATCGAAAAACTTATTAACGCAGGAATTAATGGTGCACGATTGAACTTTTCACATGGTTCATACGAGGAACATGCTGCAAAAATTAAAGCAGTTCGCGAAATTAGCGAAAAGCTTGGTCGTGAAGTTGCTATTTTGCAAGATTTGCAAGGTCCAAAGATTCGTCTTGGAGATATCGTAGACAATCGTTTCGATGTTGTTGAAGGTGATGAATTGGTTCTTGACTATGCGATCCAGCAGCACGATGGATCAGCGAATCTACCAGTTCAATATAACTTAGCTGAAAAAGTTAAAATTGGTGAACCTGTTTATATCTTTGACGGTAAGGTTCGAACAGAAGTTATTGATATTCCTTCAAACACTGCAATCAAGTTGCGAGTTTTGAATAAAGGAACTTTGATGAGCCGAAAAGGTCTAAACCTACCAGATACAGATTTTGGTGGCGATGTTATTACTGAAAAGGATATGCGAGACCTTGAATTTGGTGCAACTCAAGATATCGATTATGTAGCAATGAGTTTTGTACAAACTGCTGAAGATATTGAAAATGTTCGCCAACTTCTTGTTAGTCACAATAGTGAAGCTCAAGTTATTGCGAAAATCGAAACTAAAAAAGCTGTATCAGATGAAGAACTTGAAAAAATTGTTCTTGCCGCTGATGGTGTGATGATTGCTCGTGGTGATATGGCTTACGAAGTTGCTCCAGAAGTTGTGCCGATCATCCAACGAAAAGCTGTAGCGCTTTGTCGTAAGCATGGTAAGATTTCAATTGTCGCAACTCAAACTATGGGTTCAATGGTTGATAATCCACAACCTTCACGCGCTGAAGTATCAGATGTTGCCAATGCGGTAATCCAAGGTGCAGACGTTGTGATGCTTTCAGACGAATCTGCAACTGGTAAATATCCAGAAGAAACCGTAAAAGCAATGCGTGATGTGATTATGTATACACAAGAACATGCAGCAGTTTCTCCAATTGATGATATTGTAGAGCGTGGTGAAGATGAAGCTCTAAATGCTATCTCACTTGCTGCTGTTGAGCTTGCTGAACAAATTGATGCTGATGCTTTGATTGTTGAAACTAAATCTGGCCAAACTGCTGCAACTGTTGCCGCAAATCGCCCAGCACTTCCAATTTATGCCGTAACAAGTTCGAGCCGTGTTGCTCAACAATTAGGCTTAAACTATGCAACTAGAAGCTTCATTCGTCCAGATGGTGAATTTGCTGGTCTTGAGCTAGCAAAAGAACTTAAAGCTAACGGAACATTTGGCTCAAAAGAAAATATTACGGTTGTTATTGTATCTGGACGTCAACCTGGTTTGGTTGGTGGAACAGACACTATCCGTGTTCGAACAGTTTAATATAAGATATACATCTTAATAAGAATCGTTCG
Organism: Candidatus Nanogingivalaceae bacterium; assembly: GCA_015257755.1. Classification (GTDB taxonomy): domain Bacteria; phylum Patescibacteriota; class Saccharimonadia; order Saccharimonadales; family Saccharimonadaceae; genus Nanogingivalis. The sequence continues at coordinate 1,162 of JABZJO010000079.1, read as the reverse complement.
AAATATAAAAATAGCCCTTCAATTCGAAAGGCTATTTTTAATTATTCTGAAATTATTGTTCCAAGATTTTTAGCAATTGCATCTTGAGCGTTTTCCAAACTTGTAATTATAGATTTTTTACCAGTTTTTGCAAATTTTAGGGATGCTTGGATTTTTGGTAACATAGATCCAGCTCCAAATTGGCCTTCGTTAATATATTCTTCTGCTTCACTTGGAGAAATCATGCTCAAAGATTGTTGATTTTCTTTTCCGAAGTTAATCATTGCGTTATCTACTGCCGTTAAAATTAAGAGAACGTCGGCGTTAATTTTTTCTGCTAATAATTCAGCAGCAAAGTCTTTGTCGATTACGGCATCAACTCCTTCGAAAGCTCCTACGCCGGTTGAAACAACTGGGATTCCGCCACCGCCGGCAGCTACTACAATCGCTCCAGTTTTCATTAAATCAGTAATTGTTTCACTTTCAAGAATATGAATTGGTTTAGGTGATGGAACAACCCTTCGCCATCCACGCCCAGAATCTTCTTTTACAACATAGCCTTTTTCATGCGCAACTTTTTGAGCTTCTTCTTCTGAATAAAATGGTCCAATAGGTTTTGTTGGATTTTGAAAAGCTTGATCTTCTTTCGAAACTTCAACTTGTGTAATAACTGTCACGGCATTTTTTGAAATTCCATTTTTCGAAAGTTCTTCTTGGAGTGCTTTCTGGATCCAGTAGCCAATCATTCCTTGTGTCATTCCAACACTTACGTGAAGGGGCATTGCTGGGGTTGATGGTGAATTTCCAGCCTCTTCGTGGAGAACTAAATTACCAACTTGTGGGCCATTCCCGTGTACAATAACCAACTCATGACCATCTTTAATTAGGGGGATTAATTTTTGGACAGTTTCTTTAGCGACTTCTTCCTGGATTTGAGCAGTTAGCTCACCATTTTTTTGTAATGCGTTTCCGCCAAGGGCAACAACAATTTTTGACATATTTATTTTTTCCTTTTTTATTTTTCAATACTTATTCTTGAATTATAGCATAAACTTTTATAAATGTCAATACTGTGTTATAAATATAAAAAATGAGCACCTTACGAAGGATGCTCATTATATAATTTCTATGGTCGGGGTGAAAGGACTCGAACCTTCGACCTCACGGTCCCAAACCGCGCGCG
>JABZJO010000078.1:0-2625 GCA_015257755.1 Candidatus Nanogingivalaceae bacterium | reverse complement strand
TGTATTCGCCAATTTTTTCGAAAGACCTTTCCCTCTTTTCGTTATCTTGAGAATTTTCTAAATTTTTTGGCAAATAATCGGCAACATCCTCCCAGCCGGTTTTTACATTTTGATTTTGATTCAGATTTTTATTTAGGGATTCTTTATTCATAAGCACATTATAAACCCTCTTTAGTTTTCAATCAAGCATTGAACAATAAAAAACTACCCTCAAAATGAAAGTAGTTTTTGATATATTTTAAAAATTAACTAGAACTTTTTTAGAACAACCGCTGAAAGAGCTGTTAGTAATGTAGCGACAAAGCTAATTGTTATAAGTTCAAAATTGTTATTTTTTTCACCAGTATTTGGAGCTTTTAAAGAACCTTTTATTTCTTTAGCAGTTTCTGGAGCAACTAATTGAGGTTTGTTTTCTGGCTTAACCGGTGTGTTGGCTGGTTTTTCATTTGATGGTTTTTCAGGGCTATTTTGCGGAACATTAGCATCGGGTTTATTTTCTTCAGTAGCCTCTTCTTTACCAGAATTCTCGTTATTATTTTCAGGTACAGCAGGAGTTTCAGGGACTTTAGGGGTAACAACACCAAAATGATCAGCTATCTCTTTTTCTGCTAGTTTAATGCGATCCATTACCGTATTTTTACCGGTATCAGTAAGTTCTGCCAAATACGCAGCAAGATCGGTCTTATATTCGCTCATTATCGTCTTCGCTTCTTCATAAGAATTAGCTTTTTTTGCATTCGCAGCAACTATTGCAATTTGTTTATCAATAGTTACCAGATATATGCGCTCTTCCTCTTCTGGGGATAGAGCATGAGCGTTCATACCGTTGGGCAATATAGCTATTCCAGCGACAGCAAAAAATGCAATTATAGCCGAAATAATTACTTTATTTTTCATAAAACTCCTTGTTTTTTACTATTTCCAAGTCAATAATATATTATATTTAGAATAATTGCAAGCATAAATTTATTCAAATTTTCAGCCAAATCTTTACACTAAAAAATATTTGCCTTTTTTGTTTTTTTCTGATAAAATAGGAAAGTTATGAAAAAGAATTTACATCCAACCAACTATCGCCCTGTCGTATTTAGCGACGAGGTGGCTGGATTTGCTTTCTTGACTCGCTCAACAGCAGATTCAAAAGAAACAATCAAATGGGAAGACGGCAACGAATACCCACTTGTAAAAATGCACATCTCAAGTGCTTCTCACCCATTCTTCACTGGTGAAGAAAAAATCATCGACACCGAAGGTCGTGTTGATCGATTCAAACGAGCACAAGAAATGGCTGCTGCTCGTAAAGAAGCTTTGGCAAACAAGGCTAAAAAACAAGCTGCTGAAAAAGCTAAAAAAGCTGAACGATAATTCGTTTAAATATAAAAATCTCGTATTTGGTTGCGAGATTTTTTGTTATTTAGAAGTTTCTTTCAGATACTTTTCGAAATCTTTAATCAAACTATTTTCGATCATCATTTTATTTAACTCATTGTAATTTTTTAGCCAGCTTTCATTATCTCCAAACCGACCAACCCCGACAGGAAGCTCAAGCTCTGCAGCTAAATCAAAAATATCTGAAAATTTCTCGTCAAGATTTTTTGATAAAAGAAAATTAACAATTCTATAAGTCTCTTTTATTTTTTTACTAATATCATTCATAATAATCCCTTTAAAAATAAAAATACTTATTGGCGCACTCGCCAGTCAATCGGCATTTCGCCATTTTGTTCTAAAAACTTGTTCGCTTTCGAAAACGGTTTTGAACCAAAAAATCCACGACGTGCCGAAAATGGCGAAGGGTGTGCACTTTCAATTTTAAGGTGTTTTGGATTCGTTATTCGAGCGCCAACTTTTTGCGCATGCGCTCCCCATAAAATAAATACCAGTGGGCGTTCACAATCATTCAAAAAATCTAAAACGTGTTCCGAAAACTCCATCCAGCCAAAATTCGCATGGCTCGCAGGTTTACCTTTTTCAACGCTAAAAGAAGTGTTTAACAACAAAATGCCCTGCTCCGCCCAAGATTCCAAAAAACCGTTATCGGCCGGCTCAATACCTAAATCGCTTTGAAGTTCTTTGTAAATATTTTGCAAACTTGGCGGAATTCTAACACCTTTTTTAACCGAAAAACTCATTCCGTGCGCCTGCCCCACGCCATGATAAGGATCTTGACCGATAATCACAACCTTAGTTTTTTCAAGCGGACATTTTTCGAAACAAGAAAAAATCTCTTTTCTTGCCGGAAAAATCTCTTTCGAAACGCGTTCGTGTTCAACTTTTTGCCACAGCTTTTTAAAATATGGCTTTTCAGCTTCGTTCTCAATAAATTCACGCCAAGAGGTTATTTTCATATCAAAATATTATCATAACCACATTCTTTTTTCAACACTTTAAATTCAAGCGATTTTTTGGTATAATATCTTTATATGCCAAAAATTGATTTAAATCTTGATAAACTTAAAACTGAACGAGAAGAAATTCAGGCTTTTTTAAGTGAGCCAAATGCTTATTCTTCACCAGATTTTTCAGCTAAAAATAAACGTTTCACCGAACTTGAAAAAATTATCGAAAAAGGTGAAATGCGCGAAAATCTTGAAAAAAATCTTGAGGAAGCGCGTGAGCTTGCCA
>JABZJO010000077.1:0-2633 GCA_015257755.1 Candidatus Nanogingivalaceae bacterium | reverse complement strand
AATCAGAGTTATTTTCGATATCTTTTTCATAGTTTAATGGTTGCAATTCGCCATCTTCGTCAAGTCGGTAGAAAGCGTCTTTTTTATCGCGAATATGATCAATGAAAAGAACGCCGTTTGTGTGATCGATTTCGTGTTGAAGTACGCGCGCAAGGAAGTCTTCGGCCTTAATTCGAACTTCATTGCCGTGAATATCAAGTGCCTTAACGCGAACTTTTGATGCGCGAGGAACTTTGCCGTAAATTCCTTTAATCGAAAGACATCCTTCAAAATCTACATCTGTTTTTCCTTCGAACTTTGTAATCTCAGGATTTATTAAAGCGGTGAATTCTTTGTTATTTTTGTCATCCAAATCACTCCGAACAATAATAATTTTATAAAGTTTGTTGATTTGTGGTGCAGCAATTGCGGCTGAAATTTCGTGCGGGTGAGCATTTTCCCAGTCGAGGCTGGCATCAATCATATCTTGCACGATTTGGCGAACTTCATCTGTGATAACATGTACGCGTTCGCATTTTTTGCGCAAATTTTGGTTAGGTAAGGTTATAATATCTTCTTTTTTCATTGTTTTTATTATACCATTTTTAGGGTAAAAAAGCTACAAAATCATTGATTTCTAGGTTTGATTATGGTAAAATCTAATACTCGAAGAAAGTAGTCTCAAGGTTAACGAGTTATATAGGCTCGTTTTTATTTTAAAGAGAAAGGTTAATTTTGAATATATATAAATCTTATAAATATTGGGAGGTTCTGCATTTATACGAACACATTATCGTGGATGAATTCTGGCGAAGAATGCATGAAGAGAGATGGGTCTACTTTGAAGACTATTCGGTTTTAGGTTTCACTTGGCCTAATAGCGGGATTACTGAAATATCTTTAAAATCGAAAAATGAAAATATATATTCGGAATTTAAAAAATTTATGGATCAAAACTTGCAGATTGAAGATTGGGAAATTGAAAAATACGCTAATCAAATTTTTGCAGAAGAGCAATCTTGGCGATTTGATGATAATTTTAACTTGAGTAAAATTCGCAAAATGTTGAATGAAATTCACGCTTCGAAATATTTTTTCGAAAAGCCAATTTTAAGATTTAAACCTCACGAAACGAGCGCGTTTTCTTCGCAATATTTTTCGAAGCCGAGAAATCGGTGCGATATTTTGCGAATTTCGGTTGAATCTGAAAATGCTAAAACTCGAGATTTTTTGCTTGAAAATCTTTCGCGATTCATCGGTTTTAGCTTTGGTTTTTATCACTTTAAAAATCGGGATTTCAAGAATTCTCGAACGGGATATTTTTCAATTGGAACTTATTCGTACCGCGATGTTTTGCGTGATTTTGATGAGCGGATTTTGGATGAAATTTCAGATTTTTTGCGTGAAGATTTTTCGAAAACAGTAAAGAGTAAATATTTTGAAAAGTCGAAAGTTATAATTCGTTTCAACCAGCGAAAAGAAACGCTAAATCTAGATATTTTTTAAAAACTCTTGACAACATACATATATGCACACTACAATTAGGAGCAGAAGTTTTGATTAGTGATTTGCTAGGAGGTAAATATGGACAAAATAACTGCAAATATAGAAAAGGAGTTTGACATAGAGTTAGACCCTGTGATAGATAGATATTTTGACAGAGATATGCCTGATCAAAGTATATATTTTTTTGAAAAATATGTTTTAATCGTTACTGATTATTTCAGTGATAACGAATTGGAATTATTCTTTCCTAAGGTTATTAAAAAACAGTTTGGGAAACAATTTATAAAATACTTAAAATCTACAAATGGGGAGATTTGTTTTTTATCTGATGAAGGATGGGTATTTGTAGCAGAGATTGCGTAAGCCTCCATTTTTTATTAAAGGTTTATTATGAAAAAGTGTTCAAAAATTCAAAAAATCCTACATGAGATTTCATCAAAAAATGACAGGGAGATGTTTTCGGCGTTGATTTATCTTGCGTTGATATTTTTCGAAACGGATAATTATGAAGGTATAGAATATCTTGCGAAAGATTATTACGGACAAATGATTTCTGAAGGGCGAGGATTTCCTAACCCTGATAGTAAATTTTCGCCAAGCGTGGTGGATTTTGGCGAATTGACTGGCTTTATGCTTGAAGATATTGAAAAGATAAAATCCGGCAAAATTACAAAAGATGAAGCAAGAAAAGCTAATTTAGATTATTTAAAGAATTACATTTTTAACACTTCGAAAAAAGATAATTAAATCAATCCTGGTGGGTCTAAATCAACTCGCCATTGTGGCTTGCCTTGAAATTCGTGTGCAATCTCTAAAAGGGGCGCGCGTTTTTTGCTTTTAATTACAATTTGCCAACGATAAGTTTCGCCCACGCGTTCATAAAAAGCTGGCGTTGGACCAAAAATTTGTACATCTTTCGAAAATTTTTTGCGAATCTCGCGCGCTTCTTTTTGTGAATTTCGCACGGCTGAAATCTCGGTTTTATAAACGCAGGTTAATTTTAACAGATACACGAAAGGTGGGTAGTTTTGCTTTTGGCGATTTTTAATTTCGAAATTATAAAATCCAGTATAATCTTGATTTAAGCCAAATTGAATCGATGGAGCTTCAGGTTGATAAGTTTGAATAATTACATTTGATTCGTTAGA
>JABZJO010000076.1:0-2744 GCA_015257755.1 Candidatus Nanogingivalaceae bacterium | reverse complement strand
CCAATCATGGATAAAATAAAGCCAGTTCATCATGCTGAGGCTAATAAAAAAGTGAAGGTACTTTGGGCGAGTCGAGTAACAAGAGAAAAAATGCCAGATATGATCAAGTTGATCGCAAACAAGCTGGATTCAAAGGAATTTCAAATTGATGTATTTGGAGCATTTTCAGACGACGTGGATAAAAATTTCTTTGATGGCATACCAGTAATTAATTACTGCGGTGCGTTTGATGGCTTCTCAAACTTACCAACCGAAAATTATGATATTTTACTTTACACAAGTGTGGGTGATGGCGTGCCAAATATTCTGCTTGAAGCAACTGCAGCGGGGCTACCAATTCTAGCAAGTAATGATGGTGGAGTACATGAATTCATCCAGGATGGAAAGACTGGTTCCCTAGTCAAAGAAATTAGAGATGTTGATGGTTACGTAAAGAGACTGAAAGATTTTAGAAAGAACCCGAAAAAATACGAAGAGTATGTGAAGGAGGCGCAGAAATTGCTTGAGGAGAGGCATAGCTGGAAAGCATTTATTAAGAAGATGAAGGAAGACTTCTAAAAAATAACGAGGTGGAGTAAGGGACAATAAGATGAAAGAGTTGAAGATGAAGATAAAAGATTTTCTAAAAAACCACGGCGACAAGATTAAAGAATTTTTAAAAATATTTACAATAATCTTTGCCATCAATCTGTTCCTACTCTCTTTTGTAAACCTAATTACAAACGGAACAGAGACCGACGTGTTTTATGGCGGCGATACACCACGTGTACTACAAGATATGACCATGCAAGAAGGACTACATTATCGAACCTCAGTACATCCATTGTTTGTAATATTAACGCAACCTTTTGTAAGATTACTCGGGAGATTTACTGGAGTAATTGTAGCTGCAGTAATTTTCGAGGCAGCCATCGGAGCACTGAGTGCAACATTATTCTATCGTTTTATGCAGAAGCTTGGAATAAGTAAAAAAACCAGTTTAGCTGCAACAGTTATTTTGGCATTATCCTTTACACAAGTAGCCTTTAATTCTATTTTCGAAACTTACGTATTTTCACAGTTTGGCTTAATGGTGATGTGGGTTATTGCGGTTGGTCTAATTGATAAAAAACTAGAGTTAAAAGATTATGCGCTATTAGTGGTCGCGGGGATTTTTAGCTTAGCTTTTACTTTAACTAATATTGTACAGTTCTTAATTTTACTTAGCATAATTATCTTTTTAAATAAGAACGTAAAGTGTAAATTTATTAAATTTAGCTCGATTCTCCTAGTCGTACTTTCGATCACCGTGATGTTAGCTGATATTCAAAAAACTCTTTGGCCATCTGCAAATAATTTCTTTACTTCAAACATTAATGGCTTTTTGCTGGATAAAAATTCTGAAGAATTTACATACATTGAAAAAACCTGGAGCACTAAACGTGTGATATTTCAAATGAACACCTCATTTGTATATCAATTCGGACTACTAGGAGGTTTAGTTCTAGGAAAAAATAATTTGATAAACGTGTTGGGAATAGCGTGCTTTGGGATTTTTAGTTTAATCAATCTTTACTATTTCTTTGCTAAACGAAAAATCTTTAAGGAAAAAATTTATTTTGCCTTACTTTTCGCCTATGGTTTTAATTTTGTATTACATATCTTCTATAATCCATACGAAAGCTTTCTGTATGTGCTACATTACAATTTCTTAATTATTGCAATCTTGTTTTATATCTTCACGCATTTGGATGAAAAAACGAAATTCTTAAATTACGTGCGCGACTTCTTTGTAAAATACAAGATACAGGTGATAACTGCTTATATATTCCTACAGGTGGTTGGTATTATAAAATATCTTCAAGAAGTTCACGCTAAATTTGGCTTCAAGGCAACAATGCCAAAATATATCCTAATATTAATTATATTAAGCTTAGTAATTCTTGCGGCAGTTGTAATTAGGAAGGTGAAGCTAAAAGTAGTGGCCGGGGTGGTAATAGTTATAGTAAGCCTAGTCGGATGGGTTTCATTCTCTGGATACCTAAACAATCGTGAGATAAAAAATATTGAAGCACTAGACAGAGCGGGGGTTGATTATAAGCCATTTTTGAGAAATGATTTTACAAAACAAATGACGAATGAGTTAGCCGAGTATCTATATGAACTTGATGTACCACTAAGAGCTCAGACATATTTTGTTCAAAAATATAAAATCAGCCACAAAAAGAATTCTGATTTCTTTAGTTTCGGCATGGGCGATCGCAAGAAGCTGATTTATAGAAAAGGTAAATTAATTGACTTACAGACAAAGCAAACAGTTCGAAGTTTTGACTTTACCCACGAGATGATTATTCCAAACATGTACACCGTGTTATTACTTGACCAGGCTGGTAAAATTACAAGAATTTATGAAGATGAAACCGGCGTACATATTGAAAAAGGACGTATGGCAAAAATTTGGGAAGACTGGAATAATTACAACCAATGGGAAGATGATAGACTTAACAAGCGTGAAACAAAACTTGTTGAAAATATTACAAATGAGACTATTTCTACTAGCAAACACAAGATTAATCTACCTAACTTTGAAGAATCTAAAATAGGTCGAATCCTAAAAGTTCTACATCAAGAAATTTTGGTAAATATTAACCAAGGAAAACCAAGAACAACATTAATGTCAAAAACAAATGAATCTGGATTATACCGGGAAGGTATGATGGCAGCTATGGTACTTGAAGAAACTAAGAATACTTGGCTGTTTGAAA
>JABZJO010000075.1:0-2850 GCA_015257755.1 Candidatus Nanogingivalaceae bacterium | reverse complement strand
GCTTTATGTAAAAGATGAAAACTTTACAATTTTTAGCGAACAAGAACTTTTGAAACTCAACTTTAAAAACTTCGAAATTATCTTTTCGAATCCAAAGTCACCAGCTAGCGTGATTACCAAAAGACTTCAAAACTCAACAGACCAAAAACTACAAGATTCTGTGCTGGGAATTAACTTTAACTATGCAACGGAAAGCTTTTTTCAAATCAATTTGCCGGTTTACGAGCAAGCTTTGCGCGATATGCAAAAGTTTATTGATACAACAAAACCAACGGTCGATTTATATTCTGGCGTGGGTTCAATTGGGCTTACAATTGGAGCAGGCGATTTAACCTTGGTGGAAATCAACGAATTTGCAGTAGATGAAATGCAAAAAAATATCAAAAAGCTAGATAGAGAAGAAACCGTAAAAGCTATCTTGGCGCCAAGCGAAAAAGCGTTGGAGTTTATCAAGAAAGGTTCAAACCTAATTGTTGATCCGCCAAGAGCCGGAATGAATCGCGAAGTTTGTGAGAAAATTCTTGAAATTGAGCCAGAAAAAGTGATCTACTTAAGCTGCAACCCAGCAACCCAAGCGCGCGATGTAGCAATTTTGAGCAAAAAATACGAGATAACTTATGTGCGTGGCTATAACTTTTTCCCACGAACACCACACATTGAAAACTTAATTGTATTAAAACTAAAAAAATAACTCTCATCACGAGAGTTATTTTTATTGATTGGTTTAGAAAGATTTGATTATCCTTCTACGCAGTTAGCAACACCGTTTTCAGTTTTAACTGATACAACAATTGAGTTACCAGCAACGATTTCACCGTCGTTGCCACATCGAGCTTGATTTGAAACAACCATACTTCCAAGAGCAGTTGGTGCACCATGAGCGCCCGTTGCTGGTGTAACTGTATATAAATTATTTGTTGATGGGTCGTTAAACCTTGAACCATTCACAGTAACGTAATTACTAATAAAGTTACCATTTAGAGTGTTTCCGCTCCAAGGCAATGCTCCTCGGTTGTTTGAAGTAAAGTCTGTAACTGCTGCGCGCAAGCGTGAAGCATCGTTCTTTCGTTGTGTGTCACGTTGTGATCGTTGCAATGCTGGCAATGCCAAGAACACCATCAAGAAGATAAGACCTGCAATGGCAAGTACGAGCACAACTTCGATGATTGTGAAACCTTTTTTATTGTTTTTATTGATTAGGTTCATATGAAATTCCACCTTTCTAATGAACAATTATTATTAGTATTTTTATTTACGGTCTGTCCGTATGCAACCATTAAAGCACAAGCACAATCATTTTGCAAGGCTTTTTTAAGAATTTTTTAAGAATTTGGTGGTTTATATCTAAAAAATTATTGCATTAAAATTTTTTTATAAGAATAACGTTGCGCCGTGCGCCAAGAACCGATCGAATCGGAATTAAAACAACGAATCTCGCCATCGCGGATTTCAGCAATCTCAACAAGAGCAGGGTTGTAAGAAACGCGTTTTTTGTAATAACGAAGCTCGTGATCTTTAACATCGTGCCGGCCAGGGAAAACCTCTAAAAATTGAACTTTTGCACGCTCAAAAAAATAGTTTTCGAAACCACTTGGCGGAAAGAAATAAGCTGGTTTTAAGTTCATTTTTGAAAGAATATATTGAATATCACCCAAAGTTGCACGCGCCTCAACTGAAATAAACGCATAAACGCGACCTTTTTTACTTTTAAAAATGGTAGCCTCGGCTGAATAACCAACCGGAAGATTGCGCGAAATAACTTCTTCAATCCCAAAGCTAACGCCAAAATGTTTTTGCAGGAATTCCTCAAGATTTTTATCAGAATAAGCGTGATTTTCCATAAAAATATTTTAGCACACTTTCGAAAAAAATGGAAATATCTAAATAAGTTATGCTATAATCGAAAGTATGGATATTACGAAAGGCTTAAATAAAAATCAAAAAGAGGCGGTGGAAACTTTAAGTGGGCCAATGCTAATTTTGGCAGGGGCGGGAAGCGGAAAAACCAAAACTTTAACACACCGAATTGCAAATTTGATTGCGCACGGTGTGGCGAGCGAAACGATTTTGGCGGTAACTTTTACCAATAAAGCTGCACGAGAAATGCGCGAGCGTTTGGCTGATTTGCTTAACCGCGACGCGAACGACCGATTTTTTATGCCTTGGATGGGAACTTTTCACGGAATTTGCGTGAAGCTTTTGCGACTTAAAGGCGAAGCGATTGGCGTGGCGCCAAATTTTGCGATTTATGATGAAGACGACCGACGAAGCTTGATCAAAAAAATCATGAAAGAATTACAAATTGACGAAAAAAGCTTGAAACCACAAAGTGTTTCAAGCGCGATTTCGAATGCAAAGAATCAACTTTTAACGGCAGAAGAATTTGCGAACGGCGCAAACTGGGGCTTTGAACAAAAAGTTTCTGAGATTTTTTTGCGCTACGAAAAAGAACGAAACAAAGCGAATGCGCTAGATTTTGATGATTTGCTTTTCGAAACGGTAAAATTACTTCAGCAAAATAAAGAAATCCGCAAATTTTGGCAAAATAAATTTAATCATATTTTGATTGATGAGTATCAGGATACGAACGCGGCGCAATATGCGATTATTAAAATGATTGTGAACGCTGAGCGAAATATTTGCGTGGTTGGTGATGATTGGCAGAGTATTTATTCTTGGCGTGGTGCGGATTTTACGAATATTTTGAATTTCGAAAGAGATTACAAGGGCGCAAAAGTGATAAAACTGGAGCAAAATTATCGTTCAACTGAAAATATTTTGAACGCCGCGCACAACGTGATTTCAAAAAACCACAACCGAACCGATAAAAAACTCTTTACCGAACTCGGC
>JABZJO010000002.1:0-15887 GCA_015257755.1 Candidatus Nanogingivalaceae bacterium | reverse complement strand
CGTTTTGAAAGCGTCGGCAAAAGCTAATTTAAGATTTTCGAAAGGGTAAAATGGAGGTTTTTAATTTAATTTTTGGAATAATTATCGGTTTAATTTCGCTAACTTTTTTGGTGGCGCTTCATGAGCTTGGCCATGCGCTTGCGGCTAAGAAAAACGGTGTAAAGCTTAAAGAATACGCAATTGGTTTTCCGCCAAGAATTAAAAGCTTTAAAGCTAAAACAGATAAAATTCTACCAAAAGGTACAAAAATTTCGATTGGTGCAATTCCGCTCGGTGGTTTTGTGCGACTTCAGGGTGAACATGATTCTGACTCAAAAAAAGGCGATTATGGTGCAGCAAGTTTTTGGGGTAAAACGCAGATTTTGTTTGCTGGTGTTGCTATGAACTGGTTAGTTGCATTTGTAATTTTTACAGTTTTAGCGATTTCTGGAATACCAAAGCTACTTCCAAATCAATTTTATCTTTCTTCTGATGCAAAAATATCTGGCGGTGGTGTGCAAGTTTCTGCAATTTCAAAAAATTCTCCAGCAGAAAAAGCCGGGTTGAATAAAAATGACACACTTTTAGAGTTTAATGGTCAAAAGGTTGAAAACTCCACTAAAACTCGCCAAGATTTAAAAAATAACGCCGGCAAAACAGTTTCTTTAAAGATTAGTCGAAACGGTAAAGAAATTTCGAAAAGTGTAAAACTCAACGAAAAAGGCAATAATGGCTTTTTGGGTGCGGTTTTGTCTGACGGAATGCAAAAGATTCACTCAACTTGGAGTGCTCCAATTGTTGGTTTAGGTACAACGGTTCAATTTACGGGTGAAACATTCAAAGGTGTTGGTGAGCTTTTTGTGAACTTTTTTGGTGGAATTTTCGAAAAGGTTATTCCAAATTCTGATTCCCAAAAGAACGCAAACACTCAGCTTTCGAAAGCAGGTGAGAGTGTCTCTGGGCCAGTGATGGTTATTGGAGGAATTTTCCCAAACATTGTTTTGATGGGAATGGATATGATTTTAATGCTTACCGCTATTATTTCGATTAGCTTGGCCTGTATGAATGTTTTACCGATTCCAGCGTTAGATGGCGGTCGTTGGTTTATGACGTTTATTTTTCGAGTTTTGCTTAAAAAACCGCTACCAAAAGAAACTGAAGAAAATATTAACGGTTGGAGTTTTTTGGCTCTAATGGGGCTTTCGGTTTTAATTATTGTTCTTGACTTCACGAAAATCTTTAGAGGTTAAAATGAAAGAAAAAGTTATTCTTATTTGTAGTAAAATTCGAAAACGAAACGAGAAAATTCTTTCGAAAAAACCTTTAAAAATCATTTTCTGGGCAGTTTTGCCGATTTTAGCTTATTTTGTAGCGAGTTATACTTCAGCGGTTGTGATTCGCCTATATCTAGCGATAGCTTTTTGGGGTAATGATTCGGGCTACCAAAACGCAACTTCTAGCGTGATTACAACATCTGTTTACTCGATTTTATTCTTTGGTTTAATGTTTGCGATAATTTATCTTGTGCCAGTTAAACTTTTCGGCCAAAAAATTTCTAGAAAAGAGATTGCTTTAAACGGGCTTATAACCTGGCAAGATTTAGCTTTAGCGTTGGTTGGATTTGTTTTGGCTATGATATTGTCTGGAATTTTTCTCGACATAGCATCGCATATTCTACCAAATTTTAATAAAGCTCAATCTCAAAATCTATTGTTTCAGCGAGGAACGATGATTCACCCTTGGCAATTTTTGATGGCTTTTATTTCTATTGTTGTGATTACGCCATTTGTTGAGGAAGTTATTTTTCGTGGTATGATTTACGGTCAACTTCGTAAAATAAATATTCCGCTAGCAATTTTTTTGACAAGTCTGTTGTTTGGAATTGTTCATTTTCAGTTAAATGTAGGAATAACTGTATTCGTAATGAGCGTAATTATGTGTTTGATTCGTGAAAAAATCACCAAAACGATTTGGTCGGGAATTGTGATTCATATGATTAAAAACGGAATTGCTTTTGCGATACTTTACATCTATCCAGCAACTCAATTTCTTAGTCTCTAACATTGACGCAAGATTAAAAATTTGATATAATTATATAACTTATAAAAAGGATTTTTATTTTATGAAACAAGAATTTAATATTACAAAATTAGGAAAAGAAGAACTCGAAGCTGAATTAGAGCTTCTAATTTCGCAACGAAAAGAAATTTCAGAAGAAGTTGCGACTGCGCGCGATTTTGGTGATTTGCGCGAAAACTCAGAATACGATGCTGCTCGAAAAAAACAAGCTTTGGCAGAATCTCGAATCATGGAGATTGAAAACATTTTGCAAAACGCTGTAATTATTGGTGGCGGCAAAAAAGATGTTGTAGCACTTGGTAATCAAGTTAGCCTTAAGAATCTCGAAAATGGCAAGGAAGTAAAATACACAATGGTTGGTGCTGTTGAAGCTAACCCCCTTGAGGGTAAAATTTCGAACGAATCACCAATTGGCCAACAAATTATGGGTAAAAAACTTGGAGAAGAAGTTGATATTACGACACCAAAAGGCGTAATTAAATACGAAATTACAGAGATTAACTAAATTTTTAATACTCGGTTGACCAAATCAGCCGAGTTTTGTTTTAAAGAGGAGAATTATGCGATTATCAAAACTATATACCAAAACTAGTAAAACCGTTCCATCTGGCGAAGAAGCTAAAAACGCACAACTTTTGATTAAAGCTGGATTTGTGCATAAAGAAATGGCGGGTGCTTATGATTATTTGCCGCTCGGTTTCAAAGTGTTAGAAAATATTAAAAAAATTGTACGTGAAGAGCTTGAAAAAATCGACGCTAATGAAATTTTAATGACAACCCTTCAACGCCGTGAAGTTTGGGAGCGCACAACTCGCTGGAACGATGATGTTGTGGATGTTTGGTTTAAGACTGCGCTTAAAGATAAAACAGAAGTTGGTTTAGGTTGGAGTCATGAAGAGCCAATCGTTGAAATGCTTAAAAGTCATATTCAATCATATAAAGATTTGCCAGTTTCGGTTTTTCAATTCCAAAATAAAATGCGAAACGAACTCCGTGCAAAAAGCGGAATTATGCGTGGTCGTGAATTTTTGATGAAAGATTTGTATTCGGTTCACGCCACAAAAGAGGATTTAGAAAACTATTATTCTAAAGTTTCGAAAGCGTATGAGCGAATTTTCGAACGCCTCGGTTTGGGCGAAGATACTTTCGTAACTTTCGCTAGCGGTGGTGCGTTCACAAAATTTAGTCATGAGTTCCAAACAATTTGTGATGCTGGTGAAGATTACGTTTATTTGAAGCGCGACGGCGAAAAAACTCTTGCTTTCAATGAAGAAATTTTAGACCAAGCGATTGAAGAAGGTGAAATTGATTCAAAAGAAGGTTTGGAGAAAGTTAAGACTGCTGAGGTCGGCAATATCTTTAATTTTGGTACGCAAAAAACCGATGAAATGGGACTTTATTTTACTGACAAAAACGGTGAGCGAAAATCTGCTTGGATGGGTTCATACGGAATTGGAATCACTCGTGTAATGGGTGTGATTGCTGAAAAATTCAGTGATGAAAAAGGTTTGATTTGGCCAGAAAACGTTGCTCCAGCTAAAATTTACCTTGTGCAAATTGGCGAAAAATCACAAACTTTAGCGGAAGAAATTTATAATGAATTTTCGAAAAAGGGAATCGAAGTTTTGTTTGATGATCGTAATCTTCGCCCAGGTCAAAAATTTGCCGACGCCGAATTGATGGGAATTCCTTATCGACTTACAGTTTCTGATCGACTGCTTGAAAGTGGTGAATTTGAAGTTGTAGAACGCTCAACTGGTGAAGTTCAAATGCTTTCAAAAGAAGAGCTTTTCGAAAAATTCTCAAAATAATCAAAAATCTTGAAAAAACAAGGCTTAAGCATTATAATTGGTATATATGAAAATCATTGCTTATAGTGTACGAAAAGATGAGCTCCAGTATTTTGAAAAATTTGCGGAGCAATTTGGTATTGAATATGCCACAACTTCAAAAGATTTAAATGCCGAAACAGTAAAACTGGCCGAAGGTTTCGATGCGGTTTCTTCATATACTTCAAGTGAAGAATTGAACGATGTTTGGGAACCGCTTTCGAAAATGGGAATTTCTTATTTTACGGTTCGAACAGCTGGTTATGATGGTATAGATATCGAAAAGGCTAAAAGTTTTGGTATTAAAATTTCGAATGTTCCGCAATATTCGCCAAGTGCGATTGCTGAATTCGCGGTTGCGCTTGCACTTGCAACAATTCGAAATATTCCGCTTTGTCTTTCACGTGCAAAAAACCAGAATTTTTCGGTTGATAATTTGATGGGTCGTGAGCTTAACACAATGACGATTGGAATTATCGGCACAGGCCACATCGGCTTAACAACAGCCAAGGTTTTTAAAGCTTTTGGTGCTAAAATTATTGCATATGATACTTTCGAAAATCCGCAAGCGCAAAATATTTTAGAATACAAATCTCTTGATGAAGTTTTTGCGGAAAGTGATTTAATTTCGCTTCACATTCCATTAACACCGCAAAACCACCATATCATTAACGCTGAGAGTATTGCTAAAATGAAAGACGGTGTGGTTATTGTGAACACTGCGCGTGGCGGTCACATTAACACTGCGGATTTGCGTGATGCTCTAGTTAGTGGAAAAGTTGCTGCAGCCGGCCTTGATGTTTTCGAAAATGAAAAACACCTTATTCGAAAAGACTTAAGTGGAAGGATCATCAAAGATTCAGTTTATCGCGATTTGTCGAATTTTCCAAATGTTATCATCACGCCACATGTTGCGTTTAATACAGATGTTGCCGTTCAAAATATGGTCAAAATGTCGACAGAAAATCTAATTAGCTTTAAAAATGCAGGAACAACCGATAATGAAATCACAAAATAATCGTTTACAAAAAATTACCAAAATTACGTCACTATTTTTAGTGGCGGTTTTGGCATTTAGTTTTGTTTCGGCGAGTTTTTCTCACCCAGCTTTTGCGCGTCGCCGCAGAAGAAATAGCGCAGCTGAGCGAAGAGAACTCGAAAGAAAGAATCAAAACATTAAATTTCCGAAGTTCGAGGGGACTTATAAATTTAGCGCCAACCAAAATGGTGATACCGACCTTGAAGTAACCGAACAGATTTCTGCAAGTTTCATTCTTGGTAATGTTAATCACGGAATTGAACGCGCTATTCCAAAATACTATAACGGTAAAACTGTTTTTGACGGTAAGGCTGATATCACAATGGACGGTATAAATGTGCCGTATAGTACGAGACCAAGCAATGACAATGTTGTTTTTCGAATCGGCGATTCTAACCAATATGTTTCCGGCCGACATAATTATCAAATAAAATACCATTTGAAAAATATTTTAAGAGCCGGGGAAGGCGAATTAAAGGATCGACAACTTCTAATCGTTAACGCAAATGGTTCGCAATGGCAACAGCAGTTTGGTGAAGTTTCTGGAAAAGTTATTCTTGATCAATCTGTTAAAAATGAATTTAAAGGGATTGCAAAATGTTTTTCTGGTGCATATGGTTCGGATACTCAATGCGAAAAATCATCTCTAAACCAAGAAAATGGTGAATACACATTCTCTGAAAAGAATGTTTTAAGCAATCAAAGTGTAACATTCTTAATGGCTTTCAACAATAAATTTGCTCAGCCAACACCCAATCCTTTAGATGTAACCACAATGATCGTGGCAATTGTTTCTATGATTGCTGCGCTAGTGATTGTGGCCTTAGCTATGATTGTTTTCTATAAGAAAAATGCAATTCGAAAGCGAAACTCACTTTCGAAAGAGGCTAAAACAGTTGTTCCGCAATATTTACCACCAAAAATCGGAGTTTTAGACATTCTTGACGCTGGTAATCTGGTTAAATCAAACAAAAAGATTACCGCCGCAATGCTATTTTTTGCAGTTAATGGCAATATTCTAATCGAGGAAGAAGAGAAGAAGAACCTTTTTGGCAAACATAAAGCTTATAAAATAAAATTATTAAATTACAAAGGTTTGAATTCAGATATGCGCGAGCTTTTGGAATGTTTCTTTATCGATGGAGAAGAAGTTAATCTTTCGAAAACTATGAGCTCTTCTGTCGCATCGAGTATCTCTTTGAGAATTATAAACGACGGGTTTAAGGATACAGATTATTACGACCAAAGCGAGCCAGCTTTCAATAAAAGAATGCGCATCGTTGCTTATGTTATTGACGCTTTGATTTTTGCATCGTTTTTCTTTAGCGATTCTACATTCTCGGCGCTCTCGACTGTTTCGAAGTGGCATCCGTATATCTTCCTTTCAACTTTGATTGCAGGCGTATTTTCGACATTAATTATAGTTGTCGTAAGTATTAAGATTCCATCTAGAAAAGGTTATGAAATGAAGAATTACCTTATGGGATTAAAGCTTTATATTTCAGTTGCTGAAAGCGAACGGCTTAAATATCTCCAAAGCCTTGAAAAATCTGAACGCTTCAAAGATGAATTTGGTGGTTCACGAGTTAAGCTTTACGAAAAACTTTTACCTTGGGCTGCTTTGTTTGGTCTTGAAAAATCTTGGGCAAAGGTTCTTGAAGTTGAATTTGCGAACAATGACTATCAACCAAGCTGGTATTCTGGCGTGAATGCATTCAACGCAGCCGTTTTTGCAGATACGCTCAATAGCTTCAGTAGTGCCGTTAACAGCTATTCTGCGCCAAGCTCTGGTGGTTCTGGCGGTGGCGGTGGATTCTCTGGCGGCGGTGCCGGTGGTGGTGGCGGTGGTGGTTGGTAAACCCCCGCTAAATCCTATAAAAATAACCCAAACTTAACGGGTTATTTTTTATTTTAAAAAGCATAATTGTATTGATTTTTTAACTTTTTTATGATTAAATATAAGCATTATGAATAATTTTTGGGTTGGGTTTAAAAACAAAAAAGGGATTTTTTTAGCTATTTTAGCTTTAGTTAGTTTTAATACTTTTTTTATTTCTGATGGCGATTATGCATATGCGGCAGGAAAGAACTATACATATACAGCTAGTGATTGTAAGAAGGCTGGGCTAGAGTTCGACAAACCTGGAATAGGTACTAGGGCTGGTACAGGATGTGTCTTTTATTCAACAAGCGGAGCTATCTTCGGAAATAAGGATATAGATGCTACCGTTTTAGGTAGTAGTAACGACCTTTCTTCAAAAATGGATGCCTATACGACTAATGATTCTGGAAAAGAACCCTCAACATGTTTATCTGGATATAAGAAGGGCAGATATGATTTTGGTCAGGCAAAAGATGTCCCAGCCTGTGTTAAGGATAAAAGCCATAAAGGCTCATCAGGACTACCTTCCGGAGTAAAAGAGTCTGATATTTATGATGAGAAAAGTTGTACTGCCGATGGTGGTAGCTGGTTCTTTTCTGAGAATGATCATCATCGTGGCACGATGTGCGGTTTTGGTAAGACTCTAAGAGATGATGGTGCTACCGACGACTGGAATTACGCAATGACCAAAAAACAGATACCTAAAGAGTTTTTTGCAAGTTCTGAGAGCTGTCCTAAGGGTTATGTTAAGTTTTTGAAGACTCAAAATGGAAAACAAAGGAATGCCTGTAAAAAATCTTCAAAAGGTTCAGACCTAGACTGTACAAAAGAAGAAAATAAAGAAAAGCAAGAATGTAAAGATGTTGAAAAAGATTCTAGTGAGGACGGTGATGGAGATGGTTCCGATGATAAAAACTCTTGTGCAATCGAATGGGTTGGCTGGATTATGTGCCCGGTTATCCGTGGTGCAAACAGTATGGTTGTTAGTACCTATAGCCTCATGCAACAGCACTTCCTAAATATTAAGGCTGATGAAATCTTCCAACAAGACAAGCCGGCGTTCAAAACTTGGTCTAGTTTCCGTGATATTGCTAACGTATTTTTTGTGATAATATTGTCTATCATTATCTTCTCGCAAGTTTCAGGTGTGGGTATTTCAAACTATGGCATTAAGAAAATGCTGCCAAAAATTATTGTCTTTGCAATTCTGGTTAATATTTCTTGGTATGTTTCTGTCATTATGATCGATATTTCTAATATCGTAGGACACTCACTGTATGAATGGTTGTCTGGTGATGGTACTTGGCAGTATTCAAGTGATTCTCAGCAAGACACTAGCCCAGTTGAAGGCATCTTGAGCGGAGCTGCCATAGGTGTTGGTACTGCTGCGGCTGTTAGTGGTACTCTTGCTGGGAGTACGTCTATATTGATGTTTATCTTCTCGGCGGCGCTCGCATTAATTATGATGGTATTTATCCTACTGATTCGACAGGCTGCCGTAATTGTGCTTGTAGTTGTTTCACCGGTAGCTTTTGTTGCTGGAATTCTACCAAATACTGAAGGGGTGTTTAAAAAATGGATAAAGTTCTTTAAGAATATGTTAATGATTTATCCAATCTGTTCGCTAATTGTAGGTGGCTCAATATTCGTTTCAAACTTGCTTTATAATAACGAAAGTAGTCCATTACTGAAGATTGCCTACGGCTTACTACCAATCCTCTCATTGTTTACGATCGTTGCTATAATCAAGAGTGTGCTTTCAATTATTGATGGCTTAACTGGTGGTAATTTGCGAGGAACTCTTGATAAAATGTCTGGAAAACTAACTAATGCTACAGCCAATAGTCGACCTCTCAAGCGTGCTGAAGAATTCCAACGAAACTTAAAGTTTAAGGGCGTGGCGTTAGGTAGGGATGCTCGCGAAGCTAAGTATCAGGCAAACAAGGCTAATCGAACGTATAACAGGAATCGCAGAGAACTTAATAAGCTTCTAAATAAAGACAATCAGACTGCGGCCGACTTCCGTCAGATTACACGATTGGGTGGTGAAATTGGTGCGCATGAAAAAGCACAATCTGAAGGTATGGTTTCTGCTATGACGACTGCAATTGGTGGAAACGTAGGAAATGTGGCTGGCCAGCTACGAATGGTTGCTAGCGCAACAGATCCGGATCAGCAACGTTTGATGTATGGTGCGCTTTCACAG
The DNA here is from genome assembly GCA_015257755.1 of Candidatus Nanogingivalaceae bacterium. Lineage (GTDB taxonomy): Bacteria > Patescibacteriota > Saccharimonadia > Saccharimonadales > Saccharimonadaceae > Nanogingivalis. Next base: position 6,873 of record JABZJO010000002.1, on the reverse strand, counting down.
GCGGTTACGAACGCTGGCTTAGGTGCTGCTGCCCAGTCTTCTGCTTTGGGTGATATTGTTGATAGCGGTTTAAACACCAGTGATTCGACACAAAGACAGGCTATTATGTCTCAAATCGCCTCAAAGTCTGGTGCCGAAATAAAAAAGGTCAATCCAGCTGCAGCTAAAGCTGCTATGCAAAATGTTGCCAATAAAGACAACATTAAGAGCGTGTCTGATTTTGAAAAAGAGGTTTCAACATACGCCGGTGCTAGTGCACAGCAGATGGCTGGATGGTCGGCAATGTCAAGTTCTAATACTGCAGACAATAAGGCTCTTGATGCTATGGAGAAGGCCTTTGCTAGTGGTGATCAAACGCAAATTGGACATGCGCAGAATATGGGCAAGGTAGCTGATCAAGCCCTCAACGCAAATAGCAAGGGTACAATGTTCTTAACACCAGATCAGCAAAAGAACTTCCAGGCAATGTCGAATCTTGCCAAAAAGCACGACCCCGCAAATGCCGTTTCTACTCCTACTCCTACTCCTGCACCTGTACCTGCAGGATCGCAAAATATGCAAGTTGGCGTAAATTATAGCGTTAATAATAATTCGCAAACTTCGGAATATGGTGCTCCAGCGGCAACGCAACAAGCAGTAGTAGATCAATATAAATCAAATAGAAGGTTTGGACCACAGCGATCTAAATAGATAAAAAACACCTCATCTCAAGGGGTGTTTTTTCTATGTAAGTGTGCTAAAATAAAGATAGAATTCAACCTAAAAAAGGAGAGATATGAAAATTGCATTAATTGGTTTTGGCCTTGAAACAAAAAGCGCTTACGAATATTTTAAAAAGTTAGATAAAAACACCGTTTTTGAGGTTTACGATGAACATGAAAACGGAAAGCTCAAATTACCAGAAGGTGTAAAATTTTTTGGTAATTTTCACGATTTTTCAAAAATTCAGGCAGATTTAATCGTACGAACTCCTGCAGTTAATCCTTCGCGATTACCAAAGAATATTAAGATTACATCTGTTACGAATTTATTTTTCGAAAACTGCCCAGCACCAATTATTGGTGTGACGGGCTCAAAAGGTAAGGGTACGGTCTCGAGTTTTATTGCTGAAATTCTGCGAGCCGCAGGATTGAGAACCCACTTACTCGGCAATATTGGTATCCCCGCGCTAGATAAAATAAATGAAATTAACGATCAGGATGCGGTCGTTTATGAATTAAGTAGTTTTCAGCTTTGGGATGCGCAAAAATCGCCGCATATTTCGATTTTAAACAATATTGAACCAGACCATCTAGACGTTCATAATGATTTCGAAGATTATATTCAGGCCAAATTGAATATTGCAAAAAACCAAAAAGAAGGTGATTTCTTTATTTTTAATCAAGAAAATCCAATGGTTTTGAATGCAGTAGAAAACTTAAAAGCAAATTTAAAATCTGAACTTCAGCCGTTCCCAAATTATGATTTAGCACATGTTCAAAACGGTCAATTTTTATGGGGTGATGAACTAATTTTTAGTACAGATATTCTGAAAATCCCTGGTGAACATAATCAAAAAAATGCTTGCGCGGCAATGATTGCAACTTTTGATTTATTGCGCGAAAAAGGTTTTACGCTTGAAGAAATCTTTGATTTTTGGCAAAAAGGACTTTCGAGTTTTACTGGATTGCCACACCGATTGAAATTTGTGAAAGAAGTTTCAGGGGTACGTTTTTATGATGATTCTATTGCGACAACTCCTGGCAGCGCAATTGCAGCGCTCAATGCTTTTAGTCAACCAAAAATTTTAATTCTTGGCGGTAGCGATAAGGGTGCAGACTTAAGTGAATTGATTGATAAAATCTCTAATTCATCTGAAGGCGAGCTTCGAGAGGTGATTTTAATGGGTGCAGAATCTTCGAAATTGGCTCAAAAATTGACTCAAGCAGGTTTTGAACGATTTATAAATTTGGGTCGAGAAACAAATATGCAAGAAGTTGTAAAAGCTTCTTTCGAAAATGCCCAAAGCGGCGACGTGGTCATTCTAAGCCCAGCGCATGCCAGTTTTGATATGTTTAAAAGCTATACTGACCGAGGTGAACAGTTTATTGAAAATGTAAATCTTTTATGATAGAATGTATGGTATGAGTAAAAAAGATAATACAGTTAAGAAGACTACAAAAGTGAAGGCAGTTAAAAAGGCGACTGCTAAACTTAAAAAAGTAGATCCAAAAGCACAGCTTGCAGGCTTTAAGAAGTTCATTAAAGACCAAGGATTAATCGGTATGGCTATTGGTTTGATTCTCGGAACCGCTTCTGGTGATCTTGTGAAATCTCTAATCAATAACATCATTATGCCTCCACTAGGCTTTGTTCTTGGTTCATCTGAAGGACTTAAGGGTGTTGTTTGGTATATGGGAAAAACTCCAGCCGGAAAAGATGCGGTTCTTTCTTATGGTGCATTCCTAAACGATGTAATTAACTTTTTGGTTATTGCTTTCGTTGTTTACTTTGTGCTTTTGTTCATTGAAAAACTTTTTGTTGACGATGAAGAAGAAGCAGCAGAAGCTGAAAAGGCGGCTAAAAAATAATTTTTTATGGATAAGCTGAAAGCTCGCACGGGCAATATTTTAGATGAGCTTGAAAAAGCGAGCTTGAAGCTTAATCTTGAAGATAAGAAACAGCAACTAAATAACCTCGAAAGCGAAGTATCAAATCCCGAAATTTGGTTGAATCCTTCTGTTGCGCAAGAAAAAATTAAAAAACTTGCCAATCTAAAGAAGGAAATTCATCCTTGGGTTATTTTGAGAACACAGGTCGAGGATATTTTTGAGTTGATAAATCTTGGTGATGAAGATCTCATAGAGGAATTCGAAAGTCAAATTTGTCAGTTCGAAAATGATTTTAAAGAGTTGCAAAAACAACTTCTTTTTAGCGGAGAATTTGATCACGGTGATGCGATTGTGCGTATTACGTCTGGTGTTGGTGGAACCGACGCACAAGATTTTGCCGAAATGCTGGAGCGAATGTATTTGCGCTGGTCGGAGAAAAATGAATTTAAAACTGAGCAAATTGAGCGCAGTACTGGTGAAGAAGCTGGAATAAAAACCAGTGTTTTTGAGGTTCAAGGATTGAATGCTTATGGTAAACTTCGCAGCGAAAACGGAGTACATCGTTTGGTGCGAATTTCGCCGTTTAATAGTGCTGGAAGCCGTGAAACTTCTTTTGCGTTGGTTGAAATTTTGCCAAAAATTGACGCGCCCGAACAAGTCGAGATTGCCGAAAAAGACTTACGAGTTGATGTTTATCGTTCCGGCGGAAAAGGTGGGCAGGGCGTGAACACGACTGATTCGGCAGTTCGAATCACACACTTGCCAACCGGAATCGTTGTGGCGATTCAAAATGAGCGTTCGCAGACTCAAAATAAAGAAACTGCCATGAAGATTTTGCGTGGAAAACTTATACAAATGAAAATGGAACAGCACGCGCAAAATATAAGTGATCTTCAGGCTGGAAAGTCTGCTGATTGGGGTTCGCAAATTCGAAACTATGTTCTCAACCCTTATAAATTAGTGAAAGACACTCGAACGAAATATGAAGAAAAAGATGTAGACAAAGTTCTAAATGGTGAAATCGACGGATTTATTTACGCCTTTTTGGAATATTCTGAAGAGTAAAAAACTTAAGCATATTGACAAAATGCTATTTTTGTGATATTATTTAAACATTAATAAAAAATAAAACAAAAATATGAAAAAATTTAATACACTACAAATAGCAGAAACTTCCGAAAACGTGCAAGAATCAATAGATAATCCGCTTCCAAAAGAGAAAGCGCGAGATTTAGGCGGTGCAATTTTGGAAATTTCTGAAAAAACTAAGCATTTTTCGAAAAAGCGCGAACGGTTTACGTATTTAAACAACCCAGATAGCCAAGAAGCGAAAGAGCATCTTGAAGATGAAATTGCGCTTAAAAACCGTCGTCAAGAAGAAATCGAAAATGGCTATTTTGACGAGAAAGATGATTTTATTGTAAACCCAAAAGACTATAGAATTCTTTCGAAACAATTAGTTAACGGTGCTGGAAAAGCCGGAATCGACCTAGTTGCTTCAAAATATCTAAAACATGGAATTGCGCTTGCGGATATGGCTTCTCGATATGATACGGTTGTTTATCTCGACAAATCTGCACGACCGCTTGATGGTCTAGCTCGAAAAGTTCTTAAAAATGTAATGTCAGATAAAAAACGACCAGATTCAAAATTTTTGAACATCGACAGAAATCAGATTTTCACGGAGCTTGGGTTCGGTATTCGTGATGGCTATTTTAGTGATGGAACGGAAGGGAATAAACTGGCTGAAACAAGTCACTTTATTAACCGTTGGCAAATGGGAACTTCTCAAGAGACAAAAGACCGAATTTTAGCAGCGGTTCGTTCACAATTTTTAGACAAGGATGCTGAAATTGACATGAATGCATCAGAGGATGAGATTATTCAGCAAATCTTGAAAGCAAAAACAACAGTTGAGGGCAAAAAAGTGATTGCGGTTGATGAAACTAGCTTTTCGGGTGCTACAATTGGCGTAGCTGGATTTCTGCTTAAGAAAGCCTTGCCAGAAGCTAAAGTCAACGAAAAAGGTTTTACTTTTTGGGAAAGTGAAGATAAACAGGTTAAGTCTGAGGTTAACGGTGAAGTTAAATTAGTCCACGGTTCTGTGCCTGTTTGGTACGATAAAAATGATGATTTTGGTCGTGGTATTGGTGAGCGTAGCGAAAGCTATCACACCCGTCGTTTCGAAAATAATCCAACGCGATTAAACCTACTTCGAAAAGTTGGTGCTTCGGTTTTAGCCTCACCACACCGTGATATTAACGAAAAATATCTTCGAGATGATAAATATGAAGATTTAATGTATGACTTTGACCAGTTGATGCACGACTATAAAGCTAATAAAATTTTAATTTCAGCGCCAATAACAAATTATGAAAGTCTAGATATTTTTTACGATTTGATGGATGCGCAGGCTGAAAGTAAAAACTTAGAATTTAAAGATTTAGTTGAAATGAATAAAGTTCGAAACGAACATCGTAAAGAGATTTCCGAATTTGAGACATTTAAAAAGCCCATCTAAAATGGGCTTTAGCTTTGTGCAACTTTTTTAATTTTGATTTTAGCTTCAGTCTGATCGTTTAAAAGATTTAATTCAAATCGCTGTTTTTCGTTTACAGCGATTTTTCCTTCAATACGAATATAGTTTTCATACTGTTTTAAAAAAACAATTACAGCGGAGAATTCGCCATTTTCGGTTTTTAGCCTAACTCTATGTGGCAGTTTGATTCCGCTCGAAGCTAGATTACGAAAAATTTGCACATTTTTTATGGTTAACAACAAATGAAAAGAACCTCCTTTTTTGGAATACCTATATAATAACATTTTTTAGGAAAAAAGTCAATACGTAGATTATCTAGCTGAAATTAAAAACTTAAAAAAACGCTTGCAATAAAAAAGCGTATACTGTATAATTAAAAAGGTTGGCTCTTTAGCTCAGTTGGTAGAGCAGAGGCCTGAAGAGCCTTGTGTCCCCAGTTCGAGTCTGGGAGGAGCCACCAATTTTTTGATAAATTCCGCTTTGGCGGTTTTTTTATTTTTTCGAAAATCAAATTAAAAGCACTTGAAAATTTTAAAAACATAAGTATAATGGTAGTATGAATAGATTCAAAAAAGGTGCAGTAGAAGGCTCAACAATTGCAATTATTCTTTTGAGCATTGGATTTGCCGGTGCGGGTTCATTTGGTATTTGGGCTTATATTCAATATAATAATTCTAAAACCGATGTTGATGGTCAAATTAGCCTTGCCGTAGCTGATGCAAAAAGAAAACAACAAGAAGATGACGAAAAGAAATACAACGAGGAAAGGCGAAAAACTGTTAAAGAATTTCGTGCCCCAGAAGACCTAGGAAAAGTAACATTTAGTTATCCAACATTCTGGAACCAATACGTTGAATCAAACGGTTCTGATCGTAAAGGCTTCTTTGCTTATTTCTATCCTGAATCAGTCCCACCAGTTCCAAAAGATGAGCGAACTACACAACGATTTGGATTGCGGGTATTTATCTACGAAAAGAACATGGATGAAGTTCTCAAAGAGTTTAACGAAGCAATTAAAAAAGGTGAGCTTTCTTCTGAAACGGTAACTGTTAACGGTTATCCAGCAACCAAGATTGCAGGTTTGTTCCCAGGACCAGAAAAGAACAATCGAATCCGTGGAACAGCTTATTACTTCAAATTAAACAACAAAACGTTAATGATTCGAACAGATGCTGACACTTACAATAATGTTTTGAACGAAAACGTTTTGAGCACCCTAAAAATTAATGACTAGCTTTAAAAAATAGCAAAAATTTGCTATAATAAAAGCATGAATGAGCGGGAGTTTTTAAATCTGGTAGCAAAAGAAAGTAGTTTTCTTGTTGCTGCTCACGAGATGAAAACCCCGCTTTCTATTATTCGGCAACTTTCGTTAACTCTAAATGATGACGATACTGAAATTTCGGATGATGAGCGATCGCGAATCCTTCGCCAGATTGATATAACTAGCGAAAGAGCCCTACGGCTAGTTCAGGATTTAACTAAAATTTCAAAGCTTGAAGATGCGATGTTTGAGCTGGAGCCAATAAATTCTAAAAAAATTTGTTGTGATGTTGTTTCTGAAATTTCAGATGTATTTAAACTTCATAACCGAGTTATTAGATTTAAAAATGTGCGAAAAAATGAACTTATTGTTGCAAATTATGAACTTTTGCGTTCAGTTTTGATGAATTTTTCAGATAACGCACTTTATTCTTCGAACGAAAAAACTGAAGTTGAGATTAAGGTTTCAAATGTTGGCGA
>JABZJO010000074.1:0-2875 GCA_015257755.1 Candidatus Nanogingivalaceae bacterium | reverse complement strand
GGCTAAAATGTTACCTTTTGGACCCGAGGGCAGTTCTCGGCAGCTCCACCAAAAAATGTTTTTTCAAATACGCGTTTAGAGCGTATTTTTTGTTTTTATAGAAAAATAAAAATGAGCGACTGCGAGGAACGCTCATTCTTGGAAATAGTAATGTGGAGTTTTTGATTTTAATTTTAGGTTTTTGTGAACTGCGGAATTCACTATAAATAATTTTTATTTTTGGCTTATGTATAAACTTTTTATTCATAAGCTACACTTATGATAACCCGAAATAAGCATAAAGTCAATACTTTTTTTCATTTTTTTGTATAATTTTTTTGTTCACCAAAAATAACAGATTAAAGCGTGTTAAAAATACAACAAAAATATTTTTATTGTGCTTATGGTATTGACTTTTTATAATGCTTGTGCTACAATATGAATAGCTTTGAAAGAAATAAAAAGCAAAAATTAAAAAACACAGTATTGTACATTCCACCAAGCACATTAGTAAATTAAAATTTGATAATTTTGAGTTGTCCGTTAGACTTTTTACGGAGTTTGAACGGCGATTTGAAAATAAGGTTTTTAAAATCGTCATTGGATTTTTAACTTAGTTTCGAAACGCCAAAAAGCTCCGCAAGAATATAGCGTAGAGCGCTGAGGCTAATAAGTACTTATATTTTCAAAAGAAAATATTTAAGGAACCCTCAATGAAATATGCTTCTCCATGCGAGAAGCGGTCAACTAGCTCAAAAGAGTAAGCCGTAGACCACATATTTTAGTAAAGTATTTTGTTATGATGGCATTCTACTTGCTTACTCTTTGGGCTGAATCTAACAAAATGGTATTTAATTATTATGATTTCAAAAATTATTTTTAGTCTGTCTACATTATCTGGGGTTGGTCTATTTTTGATGCTAACCCAAACATCACCAAATAAAGTCGGTCCGCTCGGTATCCTTATTTTATTCACGATGGTGTATTTAGTATTTTTAGGAGTTATATCTTTTTTCTTGTACGGAAGTTATCGAGTATTTTCGATTGCGGTTGTGTATTTTCGAAAAGGGCAACCGGTCGTTCAGAAAGAAGTTAAAACACCAGGATTCTTTTTAAAATATTCGGCTGCGTTAGCTTTTGCTCCAATTAGTTTAATAGCAAAACAATCCACCGGCGGAGTTGGAATATTTGAAATATTGTTATTAACGATAATTGAAATAATTGCAATAATTTACATTTCAAAACGTTAATGTTTATGTTATAATGTTATTATATGGAACCGCAAAAAAATCTTGAAATTCCACGAGCTTTTGTGGCTCAGCCAGAGTCAATGAACAATAGTCCTCACGAAGTGGGGAATTTTGGCTTTGAAAAAGAAATAAATCAAATAGATAATGATAAGGCGAGAGCTGAAGCACTTCAAGCATTTTCGAATCAAGAGGGCCAGCCAACTGTGCAACCTCAGACTCAGCTTCCAGTTGTGCAAGATAGCCCATTCGTACATCCAGCGCCTTTGGTTCCGGCGACAGCTAAGGATATTGACCTGATGGAAGATGAGTGGGTTAAGGATTTGAAGAAAATGATTGTTGATACAAAAGGCGATCCTTACGCACGAGAAGTTCGATTCAAAGAAATGCAAATGGATTATTTAAAGAAAAGGTATAACAGAATTATAAATGGTGGGAAGTAATGAGTATTTGGATAATCTTATTTATTAGTTTTATAATTATATGTGTAGCTGCATATTTTGTCTTTGATCAGTATAAAAAAATGGTTCGTGAGGCTAAGAACTATGAGCGTGGGCTAAAAATGGTTCCTATTCGAATTCACCTTCCTCCACCAAGCGATGATCTTGAGACTGGCGGTCGCGATGAACGTGATGTGGTCGATGAAGTTCTTTCTGAAGCTCAGACAATGTATAATATTATTGCTAGCACAGCAATGAAGGGCTTTAAGACGAGACTTTATGGTCAGAGGCATATTTCTTTCGAAATTGTAGCAAGCGACGGATTGGTTCGATATTACGCGGTGGTTCCAGCAGTTTTGACAGAAACAATCAAGCAAGCAATTTCTGCCGCATATCCTGCAGCAAGACTCGAAGAAGTTGAGATGGAAAACATTTTTTCTCAGCAGGGAAAAATGCAAGGTGTAATTGGGGGCGAATTCGAGCTTAAAAAAGATTTTTATTACCCAATTGCAACTTATCAGGAAAGTCGCAGAGATGCTGCCCGCGCCTTACTCGACGCTTTAAGTGGGGTTGAACGCGGGGATGGAGCGGCGATTCAGATTATGTTTCGTCCAGCCCCAGAAAACTGGACAAACAAATCAAATCAAAAAGTTGAATCAATTCGAAATGGTAAATCCAAAAAAGGCAGTGCAGCAGGCGCCCTCGATATAATGGAAGCCTTATGGAAACCGCCAACATACGGAATAAATAATTCATCGGCAGATTTTCCTCAATTAACGGCGCTAGAGAATGAAGAGATTCAAGCAATTGAAGATAAAACCAAATATCCAGGATATGAAGTTTTAACTCGAGTTATCACGTCTTCGTCAACGGCCGCTAAAAGTCAAGCAATTTTACAATCTATCGTTTCAGCATTTTCGCTTTTTGATTCACCTCGTTATAACGGTTTTAAATTTAATATGACAACAGATGTTGACGAGCTTATTACCGCTTATATTTTTCGATTTTTCCCACAAAGTACGAATAAAAATATTTTGAACAGTGTAGAGCTTTCAACAATATTTCATTTACCTGATCAAAATTCGATTCCTACAGGAAAAGTTGAACGGCAAAGAATCCGTCAAGTTGATGGGCCGACCGAACCAATGCGAGAAGGTTTGCTAATTGGAGTTAATGAATTCCGTGGCATCGAAAAACAGATTCGCCTTG
>JABZJO010000073.1:0-2945 GCA_015257755.1 Candidatus Nanogingivalaceae bacterium | reverse complement strand
ATACGGTTTCGACAGCTGGTGGTGGCGTGAAATCGGTCTTACGAAGGGGCTTCTTTATTTTGTTTTCGAAAAAAGGAAAAGTTTTTGCACCCAAGGCTGAAGTGAAATTTTGTTCACTAGCAATTAGCTTACGCGCGAATTGTTTTTGTAGAATTAAATAAATACTTTTTGGTGAATTTTGGGCATTTGCGAGTTTTTGAATGATAGGCGAGCTCAAATGAAATGGAATATTTGCACAGACTTTATAGTTTTGAGGTAGTTTTGAAAGGTTAAAATGTAAAAAATCTGCACGCAAAACCTCAACATTTTCAAGGTTTTTAGTATTATTCTTTAATTTTTTGAAAGTTTCGCCATCAAACTCAATCGCTAAAACTTGCGCAGATTTCTTGCTAAGGGCAAAAGTAAAAACACCGCTTCCAGCGCCAATATCTAGCGTAAAATCGCGTTTTCGAATGTTGCTATGCCCAACGAGCATTAGTGCGATTCGCGGCGAACGCAAGAAATTTTGTGAAATGCAGTGTTTTCTAGCCATCTATTCGTATCTCAGAGCTTCGATTGGGTCTTTTTTACTTGCACTTCGTGATGGTAAAGCGCCAGCCAAAAAGGCCACAATGGCGATAGTTATGGTTATGATTGTGTTATTTTGTAGCGTGAATTTAGTTAACGTAAATCCGTCCATTCCCTTTAAGAAACTCTCTGTTGCGATATGGTTGAGAGCATTTCCTGCGCCTTGGGCGAGCAGAATTCCTAAAATCGAACCAAGGACGCCAATTAAGATTGCTTCAATACTAAACAATTGAAAGATTTTTCCGTTTGAGAGTCCCATTGCTTTCATTAAGCCGATTTCGCGAGTTCGCTCACGCACACTCATATAAAGCGTGTTGATAATTCCAAAACTAGCCGCAAGAAGAGCAATTGCACCAAATACAATCAATGAACCAGTAATTCCATTAACTACATTCATAATTGTTTCGACTTGATCTTTAGCTGTGCTTGCTGAATAGCCTGCTTTTTCAGCATCTTTTTTAATTTGGTCTAGTTTTTCTTTAGAAACTTCACCGTTAACTTGTGCTAAAACTACAAAACTACTATCTTTAACTTCTTTTGGTGTGCTTTTAGACTGAAATGCGTAAAAATCATCATAGCTTGGGCGACTAACCGTAACCATTGCAGATTGAATTAAGCTTTTAGCTGTTACACCCGTAATTTTTTGAGTAAAGATTTTTTTCTCACCTGTTAAAGTGTCCGCGATTTGAACGTTTAGCTCTTTACCAATTGCGCTTTGAGCGTCTTTAAAGCCCATAGGCTCAAGGTAATCTTGCGAAATAGTAATCTCGCCACGATTTACAGCTTTTTTACCCGCTAAGAAATCAAAGTTATACTTTTGGCCGTCCGCTTCAACGACAACTGTTGTGATTGTGAGTTTTTTGCCGTCTTTATATTGAATATAATCAGGAGTTATAAAGTCATATAAAGCTGCTTTTTTAACGTTAGGAATTTTGTTGATTTTCTCGACATCTTTTAAATTTAAAGTTGCTTGCGAAAATCTTGGATTAACTTGTTTACTTCCATCTTTATATTCTTTTGGACCAAAGGTAGTAGCTTCTTGTTTTGGATTAAAATAAAGTATTGAATCTTCACTAAAAACCGAAAGCTGGCGTTGAATATAATCGTTTACACCCATATTTACCGCAGAAGTTAATGCAATTGTAAATGAACCGATACAAACGGCAATGATCGTTAAAAAGGTACGACCCTTATTTCGCCACAAATTTGAAGCTGAAGTTCCAATCATATCTAAAAATTTCATTAGTTTTCTCCTTTCGAAATAATTTGACCATCTTGAATTCGAATTTGGCGATCGCATTTTTGCGCTAAAGCTTCATCGTGGGTTACAATCACTAAAGTAATTCCCTTTTCTCTGTTTAAGCCAAAAAGTAAATCTTCAACTTTTGCGCTTGTTTTTGAATCGAGGTTTCCGGTTGGCTCATCTGCAAAAATAATTTTTGGTGAGTTCACGATTGCTCGCGCCACGCAAACGCGTTGTTTTTGCCCACCAGAAAGATTTGAAGCTTTATTTTTAGCTTTGTCGGTTAACTCAACTGCTTCGAGAGCCTTTAACGCGATTTCTTTGCGCTTTCTTGAGCTAATTCCGGCAATTTTTAGTGGCAAAATTACATTTTGTAAAACTGTATCCTTTGGATTCATAAAGAATTGCTGAAAAACAAAGCCAAAAGTTTGGTTTCGAAGTTTGTTTAAGTTGCGTTTTTTCATTTTAGCAATATTTTGCCCATCAATAAAAACTTCGCCTTCATTTGGTTTATCGAGCGCTGCCAAAAGGTGCATTAAAGTTGATTTTCCACTACCGGATTTTCCAATAATTGCTACACTTTCACCTTGATTAATGCTGAACGAAACACCATTTAATGCTTTAAAAAATGTGTTTCCATCACGATAAACTTTTACAAGATTTTTAACTTCTATAATCTTTTCTTTATCCATTTCTGTCCTTTCTTCTTGAATACAATTTTGTGACAATCGTTTTTCGTTAAATATTTGCAAAATTAGTGCTCAATTTTTAAATTGTTCTCACTTTCTTGTTTGTTGCGTGGTTGTGGTTTAACACTTTTTGTTCGTGGTTTTCGGCGTCTTTTTGAAGCTTGCGGAATTTCAATTCCTTTTTCTGCAAACGCTTTCGATAAATCTTTCAAGCCTAAACTTGGTTCTTTTTGCTCGGCAGAATTTGGACTGATTTTTTTAGCGTTAATTGGTGCTTGTGAGAAATCAACCTTTGTTGCGCCAAGCATTGGCTGGGCTGGTGCGAAATTTTGTGGATTCACTGCCGGTTTTCGATTCTGAGGATTTTGTTTTCGAATCCCCTGATTTTTTACTGGTGCAAACACGTTTTCTTCAACTTTTTTCGAAAATTCTACACCGTTGCGTTC
>JABZJO010000072.1:0-2968 GCA_015257755.1 Candidatus Nanogingivalaceae bacterium | reverse complement strand
GTCGTTTTGCGGTTTGTCGCATTCGCTTTACAGCAGATTTAATAATTGGCATTTAGTGTCCTTCTTTTAGGTTGTTATTTACAATTCAACACCGATTATACAGTATTTCGAAAGAAAAAGCAAGTATTTCAAATAAACTATTGACATTTTATTATGATTATGCTAATATAGGGCTATAAATTATAAAAATAAACAATAGGATTCAATAAACAAATGTCAAAAAATAATGCTCAAGAGCAGATTATCGCAAAGTTGAAAGAATCAGAAAGCATTCTAATTGCGGTAAATGATAACCCAAGTGTTGATGAACTTTCATCAGCTTTGGCGTTGACGCTTGCAATAAACAATTCAGGCAAGCATGCAACAGCGGTTGCGAGTGGTGAAATGCCAGATGCGCTAACTTTCTTGCGCCCAGAAAAAACTTTCGAACATTCGGTCGATTCTTTACGTGATTTTATTATTGCTTTGAATAAAGAAAAAGCCGATCACTTACGCTACAAACTTGTTGGCGATCACGTTAAAATTTTCATTACGCCGTATCGTTCGGTGATCTCCGAAAAAGACCTCGAATTCGAACAAGGTGATTTTAATATTGATTTTGTTTTGGCGTTAAACGTTGAAAGCCAAGATCGACTTGATGGTGCTTTGGCAGCACATGGTCGAATTTTTCACGATGCTTCAGTGGGAATTTTAACTGTTGGCGAAAATCAAACAAATCTTAACGGAATTCACTGGCACGATGAAAGTGCAAGTTCTTTAAGTGAAATTACTGTTCAAATTATTGAATCTATTGGCAAAAAAAATCTTACCGAATCAGTTGCTACGGCACTTCTAACCGGAATTGTTGCGGAAACTGATCGATTCTCAAACTCGAAAGTAACGGCTGAAATTATGGGTCTTGCTTCGAAACTTATCGCGTCTGGTGCCGACCAGCAACTTGTTGTTTCGAAAATTCGTGAAGCTGAAGAAAAAGCGGGCGAATTTGCCGTTCAGAAAAACGCTAAAATGGCACAAGCGCTTGAAGAAATTTCTGGTGAAAAAGAAGATAAAAAGCAAGTTTCGAAAACCGAACAAAAACGTGACGGTGCTTTCGTAATTGCTCATGAAGAAGCGAAAGCTAAGGAAGAATCTCAAGAGCCAGAAAAAGATAATGAAGAAGAACTTGAAGAGTCGCTCAACGATCTAAAAAATATTAATACTGGAGTTAACGCTTTTTCAGAACTTGAAGATGAAAATTCTGAAAACGAAGAAGCTGAACAACCCGAACAATCTCAAGAAGATTTTAAAGAAGTAGTTGAAGAACCTAAAGGAGAGCCTGCTCAAAAAGAAGAATTTATTCCTCAGGCTCCAGTTCAGCCTGTAGTTGAGATTCCAGCTCAACCAGCAGTTGAAGCTACACCAGCGCCAGTTGCTGAACCAAAAGAGTCTCCAGCGCAAGAGAAAAAACAAGGTGACGAATATTACCACCCCAAAGATAATGCAGAAATTGTTAGCGGCTTAATGGGCGCTCAGCCATATTCACCTAGTGGAATTAAGCGAGAAGATAATACTGCCGCGACTTCAAACCCTGAGGATAACGATTATATTTTAAATCGTAAACAAACTCAGAATGCGGTTTACGAAGAGCCAAAAGAGAATAGTAATTTTATACCCGAAACTAACGCTTATGCGCAGGCTGCACCAGTTCAACCTCTTTCGAATTTTGAATCAAGCAATCCAATTTCAAATGAACAATATGCGGCAAGTAATCCGGTGCAAAATTCAAACGATTTTGCAATGCCAATGCCACCAGCTATGCCAGATTTCAACACGATGCCAATGCCACCAGAAATTCCAAACTTTGACGTAGCTCCAAGTCCAGCAGAACAGCCAGCAATGGGCGCGCAAAATAGCGGCAATAAAATAATGACGGATCAAATTTACCCTAATGATCCATCACAGTTTAGAATTCCAGGGATGTAAAATGGCGTTTTTCGAAAACGATAGCGGGCGAATCTTAATTGATAAGCCCGCTGGAATTACTAGCTTTGGTGTTGTGGCAAGAATTCGCCGTGTACTAAAAAATGAGTTTGGCAAGAAAATAAAAGTTGGCCACATAGGAACGCTCGACCCTTTTGCGACCGGGCTTTTAGTTTTGCTATACGGTAAAGAAACTAAAAATGCAATGAGTCTCACCAAGCTCGATAAAGTTTATGAGGCTGAATTTACACTTGGCCAAATTTCCAGTACGGGTGATCCTGAAGGTGAGATTTCGAAATGTGAAAATTTTGAAATTCCAACTTTCGAACAGATTGAAAAAGAAATTAAAACTAACTTTTTGGGTAAAATTGAACAAACGCCGCCAGCTTTTAGTGCGATTAAAATTGATGGTAAGCGCGCTTACGATTTAGCACGAAAGGGTGAAGATTTTGAAATTCCTAAACGCACGGTTGAAATTTTTGATTTTGAAATTTTAAGTTATGATTTTCCAAAACTAAAAGTTCGCACGCATGTTTCGAGCGGGACTTATATTCGTTCGCTAGCAGAAGATTTGGGTAAAAATTTAGGTTGCGGTGCGTTTTGTTCGCAACTTCGGCGCACGAAAATTGCCGATTTTGATATTTCGAAAGCTAAAAAGCTTGAAGATTTTGGAATTTTAGATTAGTTTTTGCTTATTCTACTAAAAAATGATATAATTTAAACAATGAAAAACGCAAAAATTCTTTGGATTGATTTAGAAATGACTGGTCTTAATCCGCAAAAAGACCGGATTTTAGAAGTTGCCGCAATTGCGACAGACTGGGATTTTAATGAAATTGCCACTTTTGAAAGTGCAGTTAAAGTTGATGAAAAAACACTCGAAAGCCGAATGGTTGGCGAGTTTTGGGATACTTTTAGCGAAACGCGCGATGCTTTAAAATTACAAAACTCTCGTGCTACTAAAAATTCACAAGAAGTTGAAGCGGACTTAATTAAATTTGTAGAAGAA
>JABZJO010000071.1:0-3037 GCA_015257755.1 Candidatus Nanogingivalaceae bacterium | reverse complement strand
CCCCGTAAGTCGTTAACCAATCAGTCACAATTGCAACTTTTTTACCCTTAAGCCATTTTGGATTTTTATTCATTATTTTGCCCCTTTTCGAAAAATCACACTCGCAACAGTTTTAAATAAAATTTGAATATCGAAAATAATTGACCAGTTCTGCACATAGTATACATCCAAACGACGACGTTCTTCAAAAGAAATATCACGCCGACCAGAAACCTGCGCTAAACCTGTTACTCCAGCTTTAACAGCCAGAATAACATTTTTACGATTTGATTTATTAATTTCTTGAGGAATTAACGCACGCGGCCCAACTAAAGAGATATCACCTCGAATAACATTGAAAAGTTGAGGAAGTTCGTCTATCGAAGTTGCCCGAATAAATTTACCAATTTTTGTAACCCGCGGATCATCATCTAACTGATCGCCATTTTCGCGATATTTTTTCGAAAGTTCAGGTCTACCCATTTTTTCGAAAGCCTGTTCAGGAGTTAAACCGTCGAATTCAGCCTTTTGTGAGCGGAATTTATATATATAAAACTCCCGATTAAAGCGCGTTAAACGAACTTGTTTAAAAAAGATCGAATCCTTTGGTGCAGTAATCTTCATAATAATAGCTACCGTCAGCATAATTGGACTGGCCAAGATTAAACCAATCCAGCCTAAAGTTAAATCCATCAAGCGTTTCCAGATTCGACCCATGCCAAAAAGCTTCGTAACTTTAACATCGATTACCGGCAAACCACCAACAACCTCGATTGTATTGATCTGAGATAATAATCGATCCTGTTGTGGCACAAACATATACTCTAAGTGATTTTCAATTGCATAATTATAAATATCCTCACTCCTGAGTGAATCTGTTTGAATTAGGATATCTGGATCAGTTTTTAAAACTGCCTCTTTAAAACTCGAGAAATGTCGAACACCGGTGTTCAAAGGTAGAAACGTACTTTTTGAAACCATTCCAATCGTATCATATCCAAAATCAATATTATCATGAAAGAATTGCGCTAAATCTGTTGAACGTGAATTTGAACCGATAATTAAAACTTTCTGCCTACCAAAACCACTTCTAATCAAAGCTCGCCGAATAAAACGCACAATTTCACGACCAAAAATCATCATTAAAAAGTTGATCGGCACAAAGAAAATCGCGATGATCCGAACTGGAAAAACCTCATCGCCAGTAAAGAATTCATAAGAAATCATCGCCATAATACTAATAACTGAAACGATTAGCGCTCTTCCGTACTCCTTTGGTCGATAAAAAAATACCGAGCGTTCATAAAGTCCAAAAAAATAGTTAATCGCTAACCAAAGTGGCAAAAGCGAAACCGCTAGAAAAACAAAATTCCAAATATTTGGCGCAAAATAATATGCTCGTGTATCAAGGTGGGTTCGTGCAAAATATGCCAGCATAAATGAGCTTACAACCGCTAGAGTATCAGAGGCTAACATAATTATGCGAACAATCGTAAGTTTGTCTCGTTTCATATAGTTATATAATACTATTTTTAAACGATTTTGTCCATTTTATAAAAGAAAATCGCCCGTATTCAACGAGCGATTAATGTAATTCTAAGAGTTAATAATCCGCAATAAATATTTACCGTAATCATTCTTACATAACGGTTTTGCGAGTTCTTCAACTTGTTCCTTCGAAATCCAACCCTTTCGGTATGCAATTTCTTCCAGATTAGCAACTTGAACATTTTGCAGACGCTGAACAGTTTCGATGTACTGCGAAGCTTGCAAGAGGCTCTCATGCGTTCCTGTATCAAGCCACGCAAATCCACGTCCAAGAAGTTCAACAGAAAGATGCCCTCCTTTCAAAAAAGCTTTATTTACATCTGTAATTTCAAGCTCTCCGCGTGGGCTAGGTTGAACCTGCTTGGCAATTTCTACAACAGAATTATTATAGAAATACAAACCTGTTGCGGCATAATTTGACTCTGGAAAATCTGGTTTTTCCTCAAGAGATTTGACATCCATCTCTTCATCGAAACCAATAACACCAAAGCGCTTCGGATCTTTAACCTGATAACCAAAGATTACAGCATTAGCTTTTTTACGCTCAATTTTATTACGAGCGCTCTTGAGCTTATCTGTAAAACCTTGACCGTGAAAAACGTTATCCCCAAGAACTAGAGCAACGTCGTCACCATCAATAAAGTCTTCACCAATGATAAATGCTTCTGCCAAGCCATTCGGCTTTTCTTGAATAGCATAGGTAATTTTTACACCGAAGCTCGAACCATCGCCAAGCAATTCTTGAAAACGATGATTATCTTCCGGTGTTGTGATTATTAAAATATCACGAATCCCTGCCAACATTAAGATTGAAAGCGGGTAGTAAATCATTGGCTTGTCATAAATTGGCAAAAGCTGTTTGCAGTTTGCCAACGTAATTGGGTAAAGGCGTGTTCCTGAACCGCCTGCGAGTATGATTCCTTTCATATGAGGAACCTCCTTTTTTCTAGATTTTAACTCTTTCGAATTTTAAAGAGCTACGAGACTTACTCGTAACTCCAATTATACAATATTGTTTTATTTTAGTCAAATTTATTTTAAAATATTTAGCGCTTAAGCTTTAAAAATTTCTTTATTCGATTAACTTGTTTCAATGGTAGCCCGTGATAAAGAATCGATTTTAAATATTCATTCGAAACTACTTTTTTACCTTGAATTTCTCGCCGCTTTTTAAGCGATTTAGGAATTAAAAGAGTTCCCTGCCAAATTCCTTTTAGTGCAAATTTGACCCCGCCTTTCGGTATGCGATAAATCACAAAAGCCCAATAAACTGCATAAAACTTAAAAAACATTGGTAAGATCATTGGAAATGGCACGTTCTTCCAGAAAACTTGCGGCAAATTTTTAAAAACTTGATTAATTGTGAATCCCGGAATTTTCGAACTGGTTGCTGAATGTTTATGCCAAACAACCGCAGTTCGCTCATACCAAACTTTAAAACCCGCAAGCTGCATTCGCCAATCAATATCAACATCCTCATTATAAGCAAAGAAGTCTTCATCAAAAAAAC
>JABZJO010000070.1:0-3090 GCA_015257755.1 Candidatus Nanogingivalaceae bacterium | reverse complement strand
TTTTTCAATGGGCGAATTTAACAGATGGAATTAAGGGTGAGCTTGATGTTGAGTTTTTCCTTTTTAATAAAAATTTTGCTCCATTCACTACAAGTTTTGCGGGCGAATTAAACTCACAAATTAAGCCACTATTTTTGTATGACATGATTAATTTCGTAAATATGGGGGCGGGCACTGGCTTGAGTGTGCGTAATTACGAAACTGATGGTGGCGCAAGTAAAGATGTGCTTTTAAAAACTGAGTTGAAAAAAGTTCAACATGCGGATGCGCTTTTGAATGTAATTGAAACGCAATATTCTGATATTCCTGAATTCAATGAAAACGAGCACGACTTTAAGCGGATTAAAGGAATTTTGGCGCGTTTTACAAATTCGAAAGGCGAAAAATTCTATGTTGCTAAACAAATTATGCAAGGGCAAGTTTTGCGTGGTGCAACAGCTTGGGAGTTTCGAAACGGTAAATTTGGCGCTTTCGAACCTGAATTTGGTCTAAAAATCCAGCCAGACAACCAAGTTTTAATTGTAAATAACGACATCTTTATTTTTAATCAAAGTAAATTCGAAAAACTCTTCAACTATGATTACAAGAAACAAGTTTTAGCTGATCAAAAAGTGCTTGAAATTGAACGAAAATATAAACTGAGTTTTCCGGACGGTTTAGATTTGCAAACCTTAGTTCGTGATCATAAAAAAGCCGCAACAAAACTACAAAAAATGGATGAAATTGGTGAAATTTCACAAGAAAAAGTGGTTGAATATGCTGATGAAATGCAGCTTGAACTTATGACAGATGACAATGGCGCGATTATTATTATGGACGGCAATGATTTGGATATGTTCGTAAATCTGATTAATGAAGATTATATTATGAGTGAGATCACGGGTCGTCGATACGAAATTAAAAGTAAAAAATTGCTCGATGAACCAGAGGGCGAACCACCACGAATGATTGGGAGCGAATAGTCTTCGAAAATGAAACAAGCGCTAGCTTTAGAAATTATGCTTTCGGGCGAGAACGTCTTTTTAACTGGGGCGGCGGGAAGTGGAAAAACCTTCACGCTTAACCAGTTTATTAAGCTTGCAAAAAATTCTGGAAAAAAAGTTAGCGTCACAGCCACTACTGGCTTGGCGGCAACTCATCTTGGTGGAAACACAATTCACGCTTGGAGTGGAATTGGTATTTATGATTATCTCTCTAAGAAGTTTTTTGAAAAAATCCCTAAAAATCGTGCGGAAATCATTAAGAATACTGATATTTTAGTGATTGATGAAATTTCAATGTTGCATGATTTTCGGCTTGATATGGTTGAAGAGATTTGTCGCACAATTCGCCAAAACGATAAACCTTTTGGTGGAATTCAAGTGATTTTGTGTGGCGATTTTTTTCAGCTGCCACCAATCAATCGAAATGGTAGCCGAACTGGTGGTTTTGCGATTCATTCTGAGGCTTGGCGTCTAGCGGATTTTACGGTTTGTTATCTTGAGGAGAATTATCGCCAGAAAGATAGTGAACTCACCGAAATCTTAAATGCACTTCGAGCGAACGATTTGCGCCGAAAGCATGCCGAAAGCTTGCTTAATCGTGTTGATGCTGAGCCAGAATTCGAAAATGAAGATTTTTCGAAAAACCTAACCGAACTTCACACTACGAATATTGATGTTGATAAGATCAACGAGCAAAAACTTGCCGAGCTTGAAGGTAAAGAATTTCATTTTGCTCAAACCACAACGGGTGCAAAAAATTATGTTGAAACTTTGCAAAAATCAGTTCTTGCGCCAGAGATTTTGCGGCTCAAAAAGGGTGCTTTAGTTATGGCTGTAAAAAATGCACAAAATCGTCAATATGTAAATGGCTCAATTGGCGAGGTGATTGATTTCGAAACTTTAACGGATTATCCAATAGTGCAATTTCAAAACGGAAAAGTCGTTACAATGGTTCCAGACACCTGGGAGATGCGCGATGGTGAAAGAAAACGAGCAAGTATTATGCAAATTCCACTTCGGCTGGCATATGCAATTACGGTTCATAAAAGTCAAGGAATGACCCTTGATGCTGCACGAATTGATCTTCGAAAAGCTTTTGCCGAAGGAATGGGTTATGTAGCTCTTTCACGAGTTCGTTCGTTAGATAGGTTATATTTAATTGGTATAAATCGAATGGCATTAGTTGTTAGCGAAGAAGCACAAAAAATTGATACGCGACTAAAAAATGAAAGTCAAAAGGCGGAGAAACGTTTTGCTCATCTGTTAGAAACTGCCAAAAAGCGCGAGGCGGGTGAGATTATTGAAAAGGCTCCAGCAAAAACAACCTGGGCGCAAAAACTAGAAAAAATGCGAGAAGAATTTCCAAATGCGTATCGACCGTGGAAGCTTTCCGATGATGCGCGTCTTCAAGAGGCGATTTTCGAAAACGGTAAAATAAATGAAGAGTTGATATTAAAATTAAGCAAAGAACTTGGCCGACATAAAGGCTCGATTGAAGCACGGATTAAAAAGCTTTTTGGCGAAGATTCCTTGCAGTAATTATTGACCTTTCCTCCAAACAATGATAAAATCAAATAGACATAAGAGTAATGGAAATAAGTAAGGTGGAATAAATGCAAGATTTAAAACTCAAAAAGCTTATCTGTCTAGATAAGCCTGCAGAAAACAATGTGGTTTCTGCAGCTCCATCTCCAACAACAGATGGAAAAACAGAAACTGTAGCTGTTCAACCAGCTCCAAAAAACATCCAAGCTCCAAACACTGGAGTGCAAAACACAACAGGAATTATTACAACAATCCTTGTTCTAGCTCTAATCCTTGGACTAACAACTCTCATTGTTTCAAAGCTAAGCAAGAAATCTAAAAAGATTATTCTTTCAATCTTCATGCTAGCTACAGCTACATTCGGTGGAATTAACGCTTTCTCGAAACTCTCTTACGCCGAAACCCTAGTTGACGGCAAACCTTGCCAAACCACTGGCTACACTGACTATGAGGTTGGGGCGGATGTTTCTGTAGGAATTGATGTTACAGGCGCATCTTACAATAAATCGCAAATCTTCATCAAAGTCAAAGGCACTGGCGATCCAGAAAAAGACAAAGCAGC
>JABZJO010000069.1:0-3231 GCA_015257755.1 Candidatus Nanogingivalaceae bacterium | reverse complement strand
TTCATTGGCTCTTTCTAGGATTTCGGCTGACTTTTTTCTTGCCTCGGCAATAATTTTATCAGAGTTATTTTTTGCATTTGCAGATTTTATTTTTTGATACGTAAAAGCTCCAGCACCGCCAAACAAAACGCCAAGCGCAGCTATCAGTATATCCATATTTTTCCTTTCATCAAAAATTAATTTAAAAAATCAAAAAGCAATTACTATGCCCAGACCCATTTTACCATAAAAAAGTTATTTTTCAAAATTGCGAAAAAAAATATTTTAGTGTATAATTTAATTATGTTTATGTCTTTTTTAACTTGGTGGTATGGAAAAGGTCTAGCTTGGCGTGCAGAAAAAATATTAGATGGAGTTGAGCGATCGATAGATACTTTTTCTCTTGGATTATTAGTGAAAACTTGGTTTTCGCCGTTTCGCCAGATTGATGCGATTGCGGTTTCGAATGTTTCGCTTGAAGTACGAATTCGAAAATTCTTTGACAAGCTTTTTTCACGGTTTATTGGTGCTTTTTTAAGAACAATAGTGATGATAATTGGTGTATTTTTTATTGCATTTAAAGCTTTGTGGGGCTTAGTTTTATTATTATTGTGGTTAGTTTTACCAGTTTTACCATTAGTTCTTGTTGTTATTTTTACAACAGGGTGGACACCAAAAATTGTTCCAAAAATCCGTGATGATTTTATGACTTGGCAAAAAAATAGTAGCTTAAAGAAAGAAGTGAAACCAGTTAAAACAAAGAAAAGGGGGTGGCTATGAGTTTTAATTATAACCATTTACGAGCAAAAAAATCACGCTTAATGAATATCTTAAGGTTGTTTTTACCCCTCTTAAATTTACTTAAGATTGTTGGTGTTATAAGTGGTTTTTCTTTGATTTTTATGGATTCGGATTTGGGCTGGATAGTTTTAGCTATCGTATCGGTTGTAACAATAATGATTCACTGGTGGAACGGTGAATTACATAGATTGGCGCCTTCTACGGAGCTTACTATTGAAGGACAGATGGCGAGCAATATACTTGGTAAGTTATCAAAAAATCCAACAAGTGAACAGATTGCTAAAGTTGTTCTTGAAAGTTCTGGCGGAAAATTTATTGCTGCTAGGTTTGGTCTTGGAAAAACTACGATAGAAAGCTTAGTTCAGATTCCACAAAATTCTCCAGAAAACATTTTTCAAACTGCACTTCAAATTCAACAAAAATTAAAAACTAAAACTGTTTCAGGATCAGTTTTAGCTTTAGCTATTGTTCGAAATTTTCCAAATTATGAAACGCTTTTAGCTCAATTTTATGTTGATTTTGAAGATCTTGAGAGAGGTGTACTCTGGCATGATCATATTTTTTCACTAATTAATAAATCTAAGATCCCGATGAAAACTGGTGGAATCGCAAGAGACTGGTCATTTGGATATACTCCAACATTGAATCGTTTTGGGGTAAATATTACTAACCAGGTGTCGAATAATATTTTAATGTCTTCTAATCTGGAGCAGCACAAAGAGCTAGTTTCAAAGATGATTGAACAATTTAGCGGCCAAGGTAAGCAAAATATTGCTCTTATTGGTGTTGATGGTGTTGGTAAAACAACGGTTGTAAATTCTTTTGCGGCAAAAATTGCTAACGGTAATGAAAAAATACCTTCAAATCTAAAGTTTAGACAAGTTATCTCATTGGATGCATCCTCGTTGATCGCTGCGGCTCCTGGGCGTGGTGAAATTGAAAATTTGCTAAATTATGTTTTGAATGAGGCGTATGCTGCTAAAAATATTATTATTTGTCTTGATAACGCACAGCTATTCTTCGAAGATGGGGTTGGCTCAGTTGATGTTTCGAACTTGCTTCTACCGATAATTCAAGGCGGGGTTTTACGTATGATTTTAACCATGGATGAGCAGAGATTTTTACAGATTTCAGCTAAAAATCCAGCCTTAGCGCAAGCAATGAATAGGCTACAAGTAAATCCAGCCAATTATGATGAAACTTTGGCGGTTATGCAGGACAAGCTTTTGCTTTTCGAACACCAAAACGGAGTTTTATATCAATTTCAAGCACTTAAAGAAGCTTATCGACTAAGTCAAAGATATATTTTTGATTTAGAGATGCCGGGTCGAGCGGTTAGATTGCTGGAAATGTCCGCTGGTTTTGCTGAGAATAAGATTGTTACAGCTAGCTCAGTTGAAAAAGCTATTGAGCAAACTATGAATGTTAAAATTTCGACAGCAAACGTTGATGAAGAAAAGGAAACTCTTCTGAATCTAGAAAATCTACTTCATGCACGAATGGTTGGACAGGAAAAGGCTGTTTCAGTGGTTGCGAATGCCTTGCGTCGAGCAAGAACCGGAGTTCGAAACCAGAATCGACCAATTGGAACATTCTTATTCCTTGGTCCAACTGGTGTTGGAAAAACTGAGCTTTCGAAAGCACTTTCTGAAGTATATTTTAATGGCGAAGATAATATTATTCGTCTTGATTTGAATGAATATGTGAATCTTGAAGATGTTCCACGGTTGATTGCGGATGGATCGCGAGATGCGAGTTCGCTAACTGCTCAAATGATGAAAAAACCTTTTTCAGTTGTACTTTTAGATGAAATTGAAAAAGCGCACCCGAATGTGTTGACGGCACTTTTGCAAGTTTTGGATGAAGGTATTTTGCGTGATGAGAAAAACCGGGAAGTCTCGTTTAGGGATGCGATTATTATTGCTACATCTAACGCTGGAGCAGAAAGGATTCAAGAACTTATTGCACGCGGTTATGATTCTACGAGCGCCGAAGAAGTTATCGTAAATGATTTGATAGCTAGTCGTGAATTTAGGCCTGAATTCCTGAACCGTTTTGATGAGATTGTTGTTTTTGAGCCACTCACAAAAGAAAATCTATTGCAGATTATTGATCTTATGATTACAGGAGTAAATAAAACCCTTGCTGGGCAAAAAATTTCAGTTTCAGTTACGCCTGAAGCACGATTGATGCTTGCAGAGATGGGCTACGATCCAAAATTGGGGGCTCGACCAATGAGAAGGGTAATTCAGCGTGTTGTAGAGAATACAATTGCACGAAAAATGCTTTCGGGTGAAGCCCAGCCTGGTTCAAACATTGAGATTACACCAGATATTGTTCAGCAAAGTTAAGATATAAAAAATAAAATCGGCGAGATAATCGTCGATTTTTAAATTCATTTTTTGGAGGGCCAGGAGGGGCTCGAACCCTCGACACCCTGCTTAAGAGGCA
>JABZJO010000068.1:0-3257 GCA_015257755.1 Candidatus Nanogingivalaceae bacterium | reverse complement strand
TCTTCACAGAGTTCTTTCATTTTTCGAACGATAGAAATTGTAAATTCTTTAGCCTCTGGATTATTTTCCCATGAACCGCCATAGAAAACTGTACCAACTTCGTAAAGACCAATATATCCAAACGAAACTGTCGCACGACGATTTTTAAAAGCTTCGTCAACCGAATCTTCTGGAGATAAACGTTTACCGAAGGCTCCGTACTGATACAAAATTGGTGCATTAGTAGGGAGAGCTTCTTTAGTACGATTAACTCGAAAAACTAGTGCGTCTTTAACAATTTTGGCGCGTTCATCAAAAATTCTCCAGAATTTTTCGAAATTACCACCAGATTCAATTGCAATTCGCGGCAAGTTTAAAGTAACCACACCCAAATTCATTCGGCCAGAGTTTACTTCTTCACCGTTTTCGTCTTTCCAACCTTGAAGGAAAGAACGACAACCCATTGGAACCTTGAATGAACCAGTTAGTTCAATAATCTTGTCATAAGAAAGCACATCTGGATACATTCGTTTTGTTGCACATTCCAGAGCAAGCTGCTTAATATCATAGTTCGGATCTTCAGAATAAAGATTCACACCACGCTTAAGCGTAAATACCAGCTTTGGAAAAATCGCTGTTCGATGCGATGCACCCAAACCTTTAATACGAATCTTTAAAATAGCTTTTTGAATTTCGCGCTCAAGATCAGTTCGACCAAGTCCAAAACCGAAAGTCACAAACGGCGTTTGACCATTCGAGGTAAAAAGCGTATTAACTTCGTATTCAAGCGATTGCATTGCGTCATAGATATCTTTACGCGTTTTTTCCCGAGCATATTGTTCTTGTTTGTCGCTGTCTTCAATCCATTTTTCAGCATCTTTCAGATGTTTTTCGTAATTCTTTTTTGCATAAGGCGCAAGAAGCTCGTCAATACGATCGGCTGAGCAGCCACCATATTGGTTTGATGCAACGTTTGCAATAATTTGCGCCATTTGTGCTGCTGCTGTTTGAATTGATTTAGGGCTTTCGATATTCGCATTCCCCATCAAGAAACCTTCTTTCAGCATTCCTTTAAAATCAATCAAGCAACAGTTAGTCATTGGTTCATAAGGACTATAATCCAAGTCATGGAAATGAATTTCACCCTTTTGATGCGCATTTGAAACATGCTCTGGAAGCATTTGTAAACCAATAGCTTTGCCTGTAACACCGGCTGTCAAATCACGTCTTGTCGCAAAAACTCCACTATCTTTATTTGCATTTTCGTTAACAGTTGTAGCTTCTTTCGAGATTAATCGATTAATTGTTTCGTCAATTGATTTAGCACTTTCACGTTCTTTTTTACGTTTTTCGCGCCAATTTTTGTAATGACAATACACTTCGTCTTCTTTTAAATTCCCAAGAGTTGCTTCAACTTCATCTTGAATTTCTTCAATAGCAAACTTATCTTGACCGTTATTGATTTTCTTTTTTAGATTTTCAATAACTAAATTACTAACTTCAAATGCTTTCGAAATTGAGCCTTCATTTTCGCCATATACCGAAATATAGGCTTTTTGAAGTGCGCGATAAATACGTTCAGCATCAAATAAAACTTCACGACCATCACGCTTCGAAACCTTCACATTCTTGAATAAGCTAGATTCTGCTTGCATTTTTTGAAATTCTTCTTTGCTAAATAGTTCAATTTGTACCATTTTATTTCACCACGTTTTTCTATTCTAAGTAAATATTTTAAAGTTCTTCTGTTCGACTTATATAATTATAGTGCTTTTGTTTTAAAAAATCAAGAAAAAACACTATATTTAGCGTGTATTATTTACAACAAAAAACCGCTTCTTTCGAAACGGTTTATTCTTCTGTTGTACGTCGCCATTCTCGACAGGCTAAATTTGCTAATACTAAATACAATAAAGTAAAAAGTATTCCTCGCCATAGGTTATATCTCACCAATTGAGAAATAGCTCCCGGATAGTCCATAAGTGCTTGAGTCGCAATAAACGCAGCTCCAAATAAAGCGAGATCTTTTCTAAACTTCGCAATACCAGTTGCCTTCACTAAAATCGCTAAGCTTATCACTACTTCCAGTATTAATCTGATTATTAAAATTGGACCAGAATCATTTTCGATAGCTAAGAAAGAAAACAATTCCATCTCTTTTCCGGTAGCCTGCCTAACGATTAGCAAAATCGCATTCAGCACAATGATAGAAGAAAGGAAAATTAGTAGTTTTCTATTTATCCTTTCTCTGCCAATAGAATTAAAAAGAATTAGAACAATTGCAAACAGAATCACTATTATTTTTTGCAACATAACGTACTTCACCTCCGATATTGTGATTAATACATTATACAATTTTAAATTAAAAATGTCAAATCAAAAAACCTATTGGCAAAAAGAAACTTATAATTCCGCATATTAATGACACTGCATAAAAAATTCTTCGGTTGTCTTGACGCTTTTCAAAAAAGTAAACACCCAAAAAACCAGCAAAAAGACCAAGTGGAATACTCACGGCCTCATGGGTTTTAATCCAAAATAGCGAAATCAATGCACACAAAATTAATTTAAATAAAAATATCATGTCATTTTCTGGGTTCTTTTCAAAACCTCGACGGCTCAATTTTGTTCGATTTCTGGCATAAGTTCGTGCATTTTGTTTTTGACTCATATTGCTTATGATTATATCATATTTTTTATAAAAAATAAACTTAAAAACGAGCCAAATTACTGACTCGTTTTTTATTTATACATACTACATTTTGATTTCTGCATCAACACCAGCTGGAAGGCTGAGGTTTTGCAAAGAATCGATAGTTTTTGGTGTAGCGTTACTGATATCAATCAAACGTTTGTGTACGCGCATTTCATAAGCTTCACCACCCATTTTGTAAACGTGCGGGCTTTTCACAACTGTGAAAGTACTTCGACGTGTTGGTAGTGGAACTGGTCCAGCAACAGTTGCTCCGGTTCGAAGCGCAGTATCAACAATTTGTTTTGCACTTTGGTCAATAACTTTGTGATCGTATGCTTTTAGACGAATACGAATTGTTAGGCCTTGTTCTGCCATTTTTACTCCTTATTTTTGCGTTTGTAACTTCTTTCGAAACTTTAAGATAATCTCGAACGAATTCTCAAACAATTTTATATTGCTTTAATATTTTAACATATATTATTATTAAAATCAACAAAAAACACCCCTTTCGGAGCGCTTTTTGTAAAGTTATAAACTATTATTTGATGATGTTTGTAACAACACCAGCACCAACAGTTCGTCC
>JABZJO010000067.1:0-3273 GCA_015257755.1 Candidatus Nanogingivalaceae bacterium | reverse complement strand
CCTGAGCTCCTGTTGAAGCCGCCACTACAATTTGTTTTTGAGAATTTTCTAAAATATCGCCAGATGCATAAACTCGCGGAATATTCGTTTCAAAACTTGAATTTACAATAATTTCACCCCTATTATTCGTTTCAACTCCCGATTTTTTAGCAAAATCAGAATTTGGGTTCAAACCGATAAATTCAAAAATTGCCGCTGATTTGATATTGAAAGTTTTTTCACCCTCTTCGGTCTTTTGCTGAACTTGTGCACCAATTATTTTTTCGCCAAAATCGGTTTTCTCAAATAACAATTCTTTAATCTCAGTTTTTAAAAACAGATTAATTTTACCTTGTTCAACCGCTTCAAACAGCCTCTTTTGAAGTATCTCTTGTGCTGAAATTTGATTTCGAACTAAAAGATTCACTTTCGAAAACTTACTCAAGAATAAAGCTTCTGTAATTGCCGAGTTTCCGCCACCAACTGCAATCAAATCTTTTCCTACATAAAATGGGCCGTCGCAAGTAGCGCAAGTATGAATTCCCCTTCCAAAAAACTCTTCTTCACGGGGGAGACCAAGCATTTTATAAGAATTTCCGGTTGCAACTAAAACAGTTTTTGCCTCTAAAAAACCACCATCAATATTTAATTCTATAAAGTTTCCTTTGTCCGAAAATTCTAAAACTTCACCATAATCAAACTTTGCGCCAAATTTTTCGGCCTGAACTTTCATTTTTTTCGAAAGCTCTAAGCCAGAAATACCCTCATCAAAACCAGGATAATTCTCGATTGAATCTGAATTTGTTACGATTCCGCCAAATGCTGATTTTTCAAAAACTCGAACCTCCAGCCCATCGCGAGCGGCATAAATTGCCGCGCTAAGGGCTGATGGGCCAGAGCCAATAATTACTAAATCTACCACTCTATTCAATACCTTGCAAGTCTGGTTGCGGAATTTCCTCAAAATCCGGAATTAACATCACGATAAATTTCAAAGGCGTATTCGGAGCGATACTCTTTGAAGAATCTTCATTATTGGGTGATCCTTGAGCACCGTAAGCTTTGTCTGCGGGAATTGTTAATTCGCGAACTCCGCCAACTTTCATTCCTTTTAAACCTTCACTCCAGCCTTTAATGACATTCCATTCATTATTATCCTTCTTAAAGACAACTGGAGACTTTAAACTGCCGTTCGAAAAGCTACTATCGAACACTGTTCCATCAGGTTTCCAGCCAATATAGTAAGCCTGGAATTTCGTTGTTGAGTCGGTAATTTCTGCACCATCACCTTCTTTTAAGTCTACCTTTGAAAGTTCTTTTACGCTTGCAGCATTAAATGCACTTGGAGTTTTTTCATACTCTTTAAAAGTATCGTAATATTTTGCTGAAAGTTCTTTAGCTTGAGCTTCAACTTTCTTTTGATATTCTTGGTAAGTTTTCAAAAGTTGTGATTGCTTTTTTTGATCTTCTTGTTGAGTTTTAGTTTGCAAGAATGATGAAGCATAAAGCGCAACTGTTGAAACTATTGTTAAAATTAGAATTCCCCAAATCGATACGCGTAACCAAGTTGGTGTTCCAGTTTGTAATGAATTTTTCTTATTTGCCATTTTCCCTCCTAGATTATTTTTCCGCCATTTTTTACGGCTTTTTCTTCAATTTTTTGCATAATATCCCGAATTTCATCACCATTTAAAGTTTTTTCGAAAGGTGTAATCTTAAACCGAATTGAAATATTTTTTGTACCATCACCGTTATTAAATATATCTATCGGCAAAGTTTCAATCTCAACACCCTTAAATTCACTCGAAATACCTTTAAAAATATCAAAAATTTCAGCAAATTGCCGTGATTCATCAACGTTTATCGAAATATCACGCTCAACAGATTGGAATTTTGAAAAATCTTTAATTTTAGCACTTGTTTTTCCTGTATTTTCAAGTAAAATTCCCAAATCAAGTTCAAAACCGGCAGCTGATTCTGGTAATTTCAAGGCTTTTTGAATCTTTTTCTTGAATTCTCCAAGTACACCCAAGATCTTTTCACCTTCAGAATTCGAAACCTGAATTAAAGCTGAACGTTTTGGTTCAAATTCGGTTGAAAGTGGTGATTTCGAAAGATCAAATTTTATGAATTCAACTTTTAAGCCAAGTTTCTTAAATAGAAATTCTGCATAATTTTTAGCCTCGAAAAATGCATTTTCGCCCTTACTTTTTGTGTAAATAAAGGCTAGTTTTTTCTGCTCAAATGGAACATTTTCTTCATTCAAGCCAAGCGTTTTTTCGGTTATTTTATTCATCTCAAAAATAGCAAATTCACTAAAACCAGTACGAATATTCTGGTTAACTTTCGAAAGTAGGCTTGGCATTAAAGTTTGGCGATAATATTGCAATTCTGGTGAGATTGAATTTACAATTTTATAGGCATTCTTTGGATCTTGCCCAGCTTTTTTAAGTAGATCGCCATGAACAAAGGTATAGGTTAAAATTTCATTTGCGCCACTTGATACTAAAATCTCACGAATTTCAGATTGGAGCAAATCAATTTTCGCCTTCTTTACAGCCCTAAATGTTCGTTTTGGAAGCTGCAATTTAATATTATCGTAACCGTTCAATCGGCCAACTTCTTCAATCAAATCTTCTTCGATATGCAGATCATTTCGCCAAAATGGAACTACGAATGTTTCAGAATTATCATTTTTGGTCAAAATTCCAACATTTTCTAGAGTTTTTTGAATCTCTTCACTAGAAAAATTTGTTCCCAAAATTTGATTAATTTTGTCTTTCGAAACTGAAATCTCGGATTTATTGTAGTAAAAATCACCTTTCGAATCCGCAATTTCACTTAAAGATTTTCCGCCAAGCGCCAAAAGTTGCACACCAAACAAATCTAGAACTTTTCGTGACATCATTTCTGGCACGCCTTTTGTAAACCGAGTAATTGCTTCCGAAAAAATTCCGTGTCGCATTTGAGTGTTTCGTAAATTATAAAGGTTGAAAGTTGCACTTTCTACTAAAATTCGTGTCGTATTTTCATCAATTTCGGTTGATTTTCCGCCCATTGCGCCTGCAAGAGCCACAGCATTTTCACCGTTTTCACCCGTTGCGATTACAATATCATTTTGACTCATTTTAATTTTTCGGCCATCCAAAAGTTCAAGCTCTTCATTTTCGAAAGCTTTTCGAACAGTCATTTTAATATTTTCACCACCGTTGATTTCAACCAATTTATCAAAATCAAAAGTGTGAAGCGGTTGGCCAGTTTCAAGCATTAGCTCGTTCGCCAAATCAGTTATCG
>JABZJO010000066.1:0-3280 GCA_015257755.1 Candidatus Nanogingivalaceae bacterium | reverse complement strand
AATCAACGCCGTGCTGAAAAAGCACAAAAAATGCGACTTGGTATTCGCTAAAAAACAGATAAATTCCAGTCGAGAGGCTGGAATTTATTTTTAAAGGAGGAAGATGCTAAAAGAACAAATTAACGCCGATTTAAAAACTGCAATGCTTGCGCGAAATGCTTTCGAAACTACAGTTTTGCGAGGTCTAAAAGCTTCAATTTTGGACGAAGAAGTAAAACTTGGCAAGCGCGAAGAAGGCTTGAATAATGACGAGATTGAAACGCTAGTTGCGCGAGAAGTAAAAAAACGCAAAGAAGCAGCAAGCTTGCTAGACGAAGAACGTGCCGAAAATGAGCTAAAGGAAGCTGAAATTCTTTCGAAATATTTGCCGGAAATGGCGAGCGAAGATGAAATTCGCGCAGCTGTAAAAGCTGAAATTTCAGCAATGGGTGAAGTTCCGATCAAGCAAATGGGTGCAATTATTGGTAAAATGAAAGCGAAATTTGGTAATTCTGCCGATGGTGCGGTTTTGGCTAAAATCGTAAAAGAAGAATTGAATTAAAATTTAAAAACGACCTTTTGGTCGTTTTTAAATTTCCCAGTCGGAAATAAGCTTATTTGCGAGCTTCTCTCTTTCTTTTAGTGATATAGCTATAAAATAATCAGAATATTCCTGAATATCAAAGCCTATTTCTTTTGTTCTGAAATCTTGAGCGAATAA
Organism: Candidatus Nanogingivalaceae bacterium; assembly: GCA_015257755.1. Lineage (GTDB taxonomy): Bacteria > Patescibacteriota > Saccharimonadia > Saccharimonadales > Saccharimonadaceae > Nanogingivalis. Next base: position 2,580 of record JABZJO010000066.1, on the reverse strand, counting down.
TATGGATAATTTTCTTGAGAAGTTAACCAAGTTTTTATCTGGGTTGTCTCGAATCTCTATTATAAAATTCTTAGCAATCTCGTAAATTATACAAATTTCTTCTTTTGAGAAAGGCTTAGGATAGTCTTTTTCGAAATAGTTAATGTAGAAAGAATTCAAATCTTTTATAGTGTATTCTTTATTTGATGTGCTATATTTTTTTAATTTAGTAGGAAAAACTTTGAAACTACTATCATAATCTATTTTATATAAAATAGTGACAATTTTTTGAAAAATGCTCATAGAGAATCTCCTTTTTAATAAAAGAGCGCTAAAACAGCGCTCGTAAGCTAATGAACATTATATATGAATTTGATAATAAAAGTCAAATAGTGGTCGTCAATTAAGATTTAGTGATGAATATAAAAGCTATTCTTTCACTAAGAATAACTCTGGTGAATGGGAAACTTCAGGTGAGTATTATGTTGGTAAGCTTCAGATAGTTTTGGGTAGTTATTGTGAGATGTATAAATTGGGTGAGGGTGAATATCCTCGATTTAATCCTAATAAATCAATGGTTGCAATTCATCTTGAAGTGAGCGACTATTATTGTGAAGAATTTTAGTATTTTTAATTTTTTGTGCTATAATATAAAAGTACATAATTTAAAAACAAAAGGAATTTAATGATCGTATTTTTTGGTCCAGCGGGTGCTGGTAAAAGTGTTCAAGGAAATTTGTTAGCCGCAAGAAATGATTGGCGCTGGCTTGGTGCTGGTCAACTTTTGCGTGATAGCAAAGACCCTGAACTTCTTGCGCAAATGAGTACGGGTCAATTGGTTGATCCAGAAATCGTAAATCGCGTTATGGGGGAAGCTTTAAGCCGAGCAAATAATGGAAAGGTTAAGCAAGTAATTCTTGACGGTTATCCACGCCAACTTGCTCAGGCAAAATGGCTAATTGAAAATAAAAAGAATCACGGTCGAGATGTTGATCTTGTTATTGTTTTAGAGGTACCACGAAGTGAGCTAATGCGTCGTCTTGCAATTCGCGGTCGTCTTGATGATACTCCAGAGGTTATTGATGAGCGACTTCGAATTTACCGAAAAGAAATGTACCCAGTTTTGAATTATTTTAACGAAAACGGTGTGGTTATTGCGCACATTGATGGAACTGGAACTGTTGGTCAAGTTCACGACCGAATTATGGAGGAAATCGAAGCATGCGGAATTTAATTACAGGTAACAAAACTGAAGAACAGCTTCAAGCAATGCGCGAAGGCGGAAAAATCCTTGCGCGAATTTTGCGCGAATTAACTGAATTTTCGAAAGTTGGCGTAACTGGTCTTGAAGTTGATGCTTTTGCACGCAAAAAAATTAAAGAATATGGTGCAAAATCTGCATATCTAACACCTGAAGTTAATTTTCCGGGTGTGGTTTGTATTTCTATAAATGATTGTGTTGTTCATGGTGCCCCAAATGATATTCCTTTCGAAAAAGGTGATGTTGTAAAATATGATATGGTAATCCAATACAAAGGCATGATGGTTGATTCCGCTACAACAACTGTTGTGGGCGAAGAACCAAAAGGTGCAGTAAAACATCTTTTGAATGATACAAAAAAAGCACTTGCTGCTGGAATTTCAGTTGTTAAGCCTGGTGTAAAAACTGGTGATATTGGTGCTGCAGTTGAAAAATCACTTAAAAAATCAAAACTTGGTAATGTTCGGGATTTAGTTGGCCATGGAATTGGTGTTAAAATGCATATGGATCCAGAAGTTCCAAATTATGGACATGCTGGTCAGGGTGTTGTTTTTCAAGAAGGTGACACTTTCTGTATTGAACCTATGACTTCTCTTGGAAAAGGCGATGTTGTCTTCAATGGAACAGATAGTGAATGGGACGTCTTAATGCGAGATGGTTCGCTTTCAGCCCATTTCGAACATACAATTTTAGTCACTAAAGATGGTGCAGAAATTCTAACTTTAGAGTAGTTTTGTAGAAAAATGAAAAAAAGTGGGCTTTCAAAAACTAACAAAGATGCTTGCGAACATCAAGCAGATGAGCATTTCGGGCATTCGCACAGCCATGTGCACGCAAGCGATCTTCCGTTAGCAATCGGTTTAAATTTAGGGTTTTCGATCGCTGAATTCTTTCTAGGGATGTTTTTGGGTTCTGCAGCAGTTTCAGCAGACGCAATTCACGATTTAGGCGATGCTATTTTGTTAACATTTACGCTAGTTTTGAGTAAGTTTAGCGATAAAAAGCCCACTTCAATTATGAGCTACGGATATAAGCGCTTGTCGGTTTTGGGTGCTGTTTTGAATTCTTTCGTTATGTTGGGTCTTTCGTATATGATGGCGAGAGCTTTATATTATGAATTTATAAATCCGCACAACCATGCGAACATGAATGTTTCGGGGTTAATGGCGGTTTCAGTTATTGGGATTTTGGTTAACCTATTTGCAGCCCTTCGACTTCATGGTTCAAAGAATATTCTTGATAAAACAGTTTCGCTTCATCTATTCGAAGATCTTTTTGGCTGGGTTTTAACCCTTCTTACATCGATTTTAATTTCGTTTTCGGGTCTTACGATTCTCGAT
>JABZJO010000065.1:0-3333 GCA_015257755.1 Candidatus Nanogingivalaceae bacterium | reverse complement strand
ATGGAAGGCCGAGGTTTTTGTTTTATCGATCCGCACGGAGATTCTGCTGAAGAACTTCTAGGGATGATTCCTCAATCTCGAATGGATGATGTGATTTACTTTAATCCGAGCGATACTGAAAATCCATTAGGCTTTAATATTTTCGAAATTGAAAGTCCTGAAGATATGGACTTTGTGATTTCTGAAACTAACTCGATGCTGAAATCACTTTTCGATCCAGGAAACACGGGAGTTGTTGGTCCGCGAATGGAAAATATTGTGCGAAATGCAGCCTTGTTGTTGATGAGTGATCCAGATGGTGGAACATTTATGGATATTCCAAAAGTTTTGGTTGATCCTGAATTTGCAAAGCAGAAAATTAAATACCTTCGAAATCAACGTGCGATTGATTTCTGGACGAAAGAATGGCCTGCATCTCAAAGATCTAATGATGCGGGTGAGCTTGTTTCTTGGGTTGTTTCAAAATGGGCACCTTTCGAAAGTGGGTTAATTAACAATATTATTGGCCAGAAAAAAAGCGCCTTTAATATTCGAGAAGTAATGGATAATAATAAAATCTTGCTCGTTAACCTTTCTAAAGGTAAGCTTGGTGAAGCTGCCGCAAAGCTACTAGGTATGGTTTTCGTGATGAAATTCCAAGCAGCAGCGATGAGTCGAGCAGATATACCCGAGGATGAGCGAAAAGACTTTTGTCTATTTGTCGACGAGTTCCAAAACTTTGCAACAGATTCGTTTGAATCAATTCTATCTGAAGCTCGAAAATACCGCTTGAATCTTATTCTTGCAAACCAGTTTACAACTCAGTTGAAGGATTCGATTAAAGATGCTATTTTCGGAAACGTTCCAAATAAAATTGTTGGTCGAGTTGGTATTGATGATGCTGAGATTCTTCAAAAGGCATTCACCCCAACGTTTACGGCAGAAGACCTAACTAAAACGCCAAATTATAACTCAATTACAACAGTTTTGGTTAACGGTTTTCCTTCGGCACCTTTCACGATGAAACTTTTGCCACCAATTGGTCGTTCGAACTCGGAGATTCGTGAAGGCCTAAGGAAGTATTCTGCTTCAAAATACGGTAGACCTCGTGCGATTGTTGAAGATGAGATTCGAAAGCGCTTAAGTGTTAATTCTACACCAAAGCCAGCTCAACGTCCTGCTGTAAGTCCTACTGTTCCTCAAGTAGCACAAAAACCGCAGATTAGTTGGCAGGAAAGAGCAATTAACGCCACTGAACCGGCATCGGTTAATAGTTCTGGCAAGCCTCAAGATTCTTTTCTTGATGATTGGATTAAAAAGCGTGATGAATTAAGAAATAAAACGGTAAGTGCTGAAGAAAATAGCGCGCCAAAGAGCAATTTAGCGCGAACATTTCAAAAGAATATTCTACAGACTCAGCAACAGAATTCAAGTGGATTGCAAAATAAAAATAATCCACAAATTCAACAGCAGATTCGATCGCCACAAATGCAGTATAATTCTGTGATCCAAGATATTACCTCTTCAAAAGAAGAGAAGGTAGAATCAAATCGATTATCGATACGGGAAGAACCATCTCAGGATAAGACTGGTAGCATTAAAAAAATCGGTAACGATGAGGTAATATTTAAAATCAGGTAATTAATTACCTGATTTTATTTTTAATGAATTTTAGAATGTAGAATGTAATTATGTATGTGATAAATAGTGGGAGAATGGCGTTGAAATCAATTGTAAAGCCATTTAATATGCAAATATATAATAATATATAATATGTTAATAAACTAGCACAGAGAGCGAAAAATAGCAGTTTGGGGATTATCACTTTCTCTAACATATCAGATATTTTTTCGATAGAATTTGAATGGATAATTTTATGAATTATCTTATCTCTTGAGGGTGATTCTCCGTTGATAAATTTTAAAATAGATTTATATTTTTTATCTTGCATTGTTGAAATCTCCTAAATGACGTTTAAAATAGCGAATTTCTTTGTATAATAAATTTGTACGCAAAGTCATATAAACAGATATAGCAAATAATATAACAAAGAAAAGGATATTTTTAGCGGTGGTTTTAAATTTCGAATAACTAGAGAGCTGGTCTACTAAAGCTTCAATACTTTTCGAAACGGGGCATTTTACAGGATAAGCTAATTCATTTCCAAAGTTAACCTTAATAATACAATCAAAAGAATCGCCTTGTTTTTTAAGTGTGGGGAATTTTTCTTTCATTTTTATAGCAAATAATTTTCTTTCAGATTGCCCAGCATTGATTGTGTCTTGATTCCAATAAATTTTATCACCAGATTCTTTGTAATCGGCACCATCAACTAAATCTGCATATTCTAAAACATCGCCAAGATTAACTTCGAAATTTGTTTTTTGAGGAAGGTTTGAGATGTTTTGAATTTTTAATGTATATGAAATAATGTCTCCAGGTTTAAGATTGTGCTTTGCAGTTGAACTAATACTATAGACCAAGTTTGGATTAGTGGTATTGCTTTTAAAGTCTTTTGTTTTTATAGGAGTATTTAAAGAATTTATTAAAGAGGAAAAGAAAAAAGTAAAAAATACAAAAAGAATTGCGAAACTACTAAAAGTCCACCAGCGCAAATCTTTCTTTAGTTTATTCTCATAGTCTTGTATTTTATTACCCAATGAAGGGCTTCTATAATAACCTAAAATAATATCTTTAAACATAACCCACCTTTATATTTACATTTTACCATATTATTGCTATAAAAATAAGCTTTGTTTGAATTTTTTTCGAAAATAAGGTATAATACAGATATAAATTTATTACAGAAATTCTGAAATGAGAGGGAAGAATGTCTAAACAAAAAGAAAGCAACTACGACGGGTCGCAGATTCAAGTTCTCGAAGGTCTTGAGCCTGTTCGAAAACGCCCGGGAATGTATATTGGCTCGACTGGTTATGAGGGAGTTCACCACTTAATTAAAGAAATCGCAGATAACTCTATTGACGAAGCAATCGCTGGTTATGGAACAAAAGTTATCGTGCGAATTTTAGCTGATGGCGGTGTGAATATTACCGACGATGGTCGTGGAATTCCTATTGATATCCACCCAAAAACTGGTAAAAGTACGCTTGAAACTGTTTTAACTATCTTGCACGCTGGTGGTAAATTTGGTGGTGGCGGCTATAAAGTTTCTTCTGGTTTGCACGGTGTTGGTTCGAGCGTGGTTAACGCACTTTCAACAAAAATGATTGCTGAAGTTGTCAAAAAAGGCCAGTTGTATCGAATTGAATTTGAACGTGGAGTTCCAACAACTGAACTTAAAAAACTTGGAAAAACCGATCGCGAAGATGGAACAAGTATTACGTTTTATCC
>JABZJO010000064.1:0-3345 GCA_015257755.1 Candidatus Nanogingivalaceae bacterium | reverse complement strand
CTTATGGTACTGATGCGGATTCAAATGCGATCACGGATCCAAGTGCTCGTTATAGTCGGGCTGAAGGTATTTGGGTTGAAAAAGTTCACCTTGCCAATACTAATTATTATGATTTTCATATCCGTGCTTGTTGGTCTGCGCCGGGAAGTAATGTCAACACAACACTTGGAACGATTGTGAGGTTATATGATCCAAGAAGGAACTAAAAAAGGTTTTACAATTATGGAATTAATGCTCGCAATGGGCGTGATTGCTTTTTTGCTACTTTCAGTTGCGGGTTTAATTATCCAAATGACAAATACCATTACGCGTGGAACAACCTATAAAGATCTAAATGCGACTTCTCGAACAATTAACGCAGATCTAACAAAAACATTCAACTCGACGTCTATCCTCGATGGTTGGGATGGTCGAAATAATAGCAATGAATACTATAGAGTAGTTGGCGGTTCAGGTGCATTTTGTACTGGGTCGGTGAGTTATTTGTGGAATACGAATCTTGAAGGTCCGGGTGCATTGATTGTTCACTCTGGAGATAATAGCCCGATTCGGTTTATTAAAGTTCGTGATACTGCAAAAAGCTATTGTTCAGATAATGCCCAAAGTACTGTTTGGAGAAACGTCCCTCGTGACAATACTGTTACCGAAATTTTAAGCAACAGTGAAGTTAACCTTCAACTTCATAGCATATCGTTTAGTTCGGGCGGTAATTTGATTAATCGGCCTTCAAATCAAATGATTATAAATATTGCCTATGTTTTAGGTACACCAAATAATAATGATATTCGAATGAATGCTGGAAGTAGAAACTGTGAGGGGAATGTTAAAAGCAACTATTGCGCAGTTAATAAATTCGAACTCACTGTAAGAACTCTTGGTAGATAAATAAAAAAGCGGCTTTCGAAAGTCGCTTTTATTCTGTTTCGCTGTGGAATCGCTCGTGGATTTCTTTCAAATGTTGATCGGTAATATGTGTATAAATTTGTGTTGTTGCGATACTTGCATGCCCAAGCATACCCTGGACTGAGCGTAAATCCGCACCATTTACGAGTAGATCTGTTGCAAAGGAGTGGCGCATTGTGTGCGGGGAAACGTGCTTTGTGATTCCTGCTAGGCGCGCGTATTTTTCAACCATTCGTTGAACTGAGCGGGCGGTAATTCGGCGGTAATTTCCATCTGTCGATGGTTTTTTATAGCGTTTCGAATAATTCAAAAACAAGGGTTGAAGGTTGTCTTCTCGTGCTTGCAAGTAATTTTCAATATGTTCGGCGGCCTTTTTCGAAATAAAAATTGGGCGATCTTTGTTTCCTTTTCCGCGAACCGTAAACTCACGCCGTTTTGTATTGATGCTTCCACGATTTAAACTTACAAGTTCTGAAACACGGAGTCCGCTAGAAAAAAGCAGCTCAATAATTGCACGATCACGCAAGTCGCTTTCAGTTTCATTCGGAATTGCTGAAATTAAACGTTCAATTTCTTCGTAGTGCAAAAAATTTACTTGCGGTTTAACAATTTTTGGTAGTTCAATTTTTGAGGGTTCAAGACTTTTAATATCCCGACGCGAAAGGTAAGTTAAAAATCTTCGAAGCGCAATAAGATGATACGCTTGGGTAGTTCTACTTAAACTTTTGCCAGAATCGTTTTCGTAGCGGTTAAGCCACAAGCGATATTTTCGAACAAGTTCAGAAGTGATTTCTTTAACAGGAATATCTCCCGAAAATTCCACAAGGCGTTCTAAATATAGCTGATAATTCTCGGCAGTTTTTTTCGAACGGCCACCTTCAACTTCGAGCGACTCAATAAAATCTTCAATTCCTTCAGAAATATACATAATCTTATTATAGCATATTTTAAGGTTAAATATTGTTTTTTTTTTTTTGAATATTGTATAATGTCTGTGTTATGGAAAATAGAAACGGTTTTATTATAGGGTTAATAATTTTAATAGTTTTCTGCATTGGAAGTATCGTTGTAGCTATGAATGGTAAGAGTAATGATAACCAGTCCAATGATAAATATAAGATTTATACGGCGTCGGAATACGACTTACAGTGTAATATGGGGCAGATTGATATTGACTATTATGCTTCGAAAAAGTATTCATTAGGTTGTACAACTAACGAAGTGTATTCTTCATATACACCTTCAAGTGCAACTGTCGCAACGATTAGTGGCTTGAACGTTTCAAGCTCTAACGGAAATCTAACCTTTTCTGGTGTAACTCAAGTTCCGTCATCATTTTGGCAGAAGGATTTTTTGGGCTCAGCTGCTGCAAACTGGGTTGATGAAAGAACTGTTGAATTTCGGATTATTGGTGATTATGCCGGTGAAGGTAGTAAGACGGTCAAAATTAGACTTAGGTTCTCGCAAGAAAGTATAAATACTTTACAGGCTTTGAATGCTAAATATCTTGAAGAAGAGCGCGCTAAATATGCTCCAGCACCAGTTAGTTATACTTACACTTATAACACGCCGTCATCGACAACATATTCTGCACCGTCATCTGTATATTATAGAAATTGTGCGGCAGCTCGTGCGGCTGGTGCTGCTCCTATCTATATAGGTGAACCTGGATATTCACCTCATCTGGATAGGGATGGAGATGGTATTGCGTGTGAACCCTATTACGGTAGGTATTAATTAAAAATACGTTAAAAGCTTACTTAAGAAGTAGGCTTTTAAATTGGCATTTTTTTCGAAAAAAGAGTATAATTTTAAGTATAAGCTTTAAGGAGGATTTTTATGTCGAAAGAGTTGATTCAGCGAACACTAATTTTGTTCAAGCCCGATGCGGTTCAGCGTGGAATTGTGGGCGAAATTTTAACACGTTTCGAAAGAGTTGGCTTAAAAATAATTGGCACAAAAATGATCTTCCCAAATAAAGAGCATTATCATAAACATTATGAAGGAATTGGCAAAATGGTGACGCGCCGTGGCGAAAAAGCTTTTGATATGGCGTTGGAATTTATGACACAAGGACCTGTGATCGCGATGGTTCTTGAAGGTGTTGAATCGGTTGAATTGGTTCGAAAACTTGTTGGCGGAACCGAACCAAAAACTGCGCTTCCAGGAACAATTCGAGGAGATTATTCGCACATGAGTTTTGGTTATGCGGATGAACACAATGTTGGAATTCCAAACTTAATTCATGCATCGGGAAGTGTTGAAGAAGCGAAACAAGAAATTGAACATTGGTTTGCTGATCATGAAATTTACGACTATCATTCACCTCGAGAAAAATTTACGCGTTAAAATCTCGCTATTTTTGTAAAAATCTGTTAAAATAGAGAAGTGAGCCTCGGTAGCTCAATTGGATAGAGCAGTTCCGTCCTAAGGAAAAGGTTA
>JABZJO010000063.1:0-3407 GCA_015257755.1 Candidatus Nanogingivalaceae bacterium | reverse complement strand
TGAAAACTCGCTGCCCCACCCCCGATAATTAAAAGTTTGCCGGCGTGTGCTCGTTGCTCGGGCTTACTCCATTCAATTTCTGGAAAAAGTAGTTTTGAAGATTGAGTGTGCCAAAAATCAAACATTATTTAGCTCCAAAGAAATTGGACAGTGATCGCTACCAAGAATTTCATTATGAATTTCAGCACAATTATTTTGTGAATTTAGCTCTTTCGAAACTACAAAATAATCAATCCGCCAGCCAACGTTCCGTTCACGAGATTTTGCGAAATGACTCCACCAAGTATAAATTTCGGCTTTTTCTGGATTTTGAATTCGAAAAATATCAACAAGATCTGCTGAAATAAAATTCGAAAATCCTTGGCGCTCTTCATCTGTAAAGCCGTGTTTGCCACGATTAGACTTTGGATTCGAAAGGTCAATTTCTTCGTGAGCAACGTTTAAATCGCCACAAAAAATCACGGGTTTTGGTAAAAAGATTTCGTTTGAATCGTTTTCGAAAATATCAATATTATTTGAAAAGTCTTCGCAAGAAAATTCACCAAGCTCTAAGCCTTTTACGAAAGCTAAAAACGCCGCGTCCCAATTTTCGCGTAATTTTAATCGGCCTAAATCATTTTTTGTGTTTGGTGTGTAAACGGTAATTAGCCAGAAATCTGTAAATCTAGCTGCACAAATTCGCCCTTCGGTTGAAGAATCGCCAAAAGAGTCGGCAAGATTAAATTTATCTAGAATTTGTTGCGGAAAATTTCGCAAAATTGCCTGCGGCTTTTGTTTTGACCAAATTGCTGTTCCGGCGTAACCTTTTCTTTCAGCGTGAGAGTAGAATTTAAAATATTCTGGATATTTTTCATCAAAATTCTCTTTCGAAATTTGCGTTTCGTCAATTTTAATTTCCTGAAAACACGCAATGTCGGGATTTTTTACGCTTAAAAATTCAGCTAAATTGCCCTTTTTTTCGACAGCACGAATTCCATTAACATTCCAAGAAAAAATTTTCATCTAATACCTCTTTAGCATTCTCGCGTTTTCGCGTTCAGATTGGCGACGTTTTAGAGTTTCACGCTTGTCGTATTGTTTTTTACCTTTTCCGAGTGCAATTACAATTTTAATAAAGCGCGATTCGGCTAAAATTTTAACAGGAACAATAGTTAAACCAGCTTTTTTTTGTGCGGCAAAATTTTGAATTTGTTTGCGAGTTGCTAATAATTTTTTAGGTGAAGTATCGATTGTGTCGGCTTTCGAAAGTCCTTCTCCCTGATTTTTGAGCGAAAAGCTTGCATTATTAAGCCAAAGTTCCTCACCTTTTCTACCGTTTCGAAGCGTTACGAAAGCTCCCTTTAAACTAACGCGACCATCACGAACCGCGCGAACTTCAACGCCGCGAAGACTCATTCCAGCAACCAGCTCTTCGCCGAGTTCATAATCAAATCTCGCGCGTCGATTTACAATATTTTTTGCGTTAGTTTTAGCTTTTTTCATCTTATTTAATTATATCAGATTTTCGCTCTTTTTGCGAATTATTCTTTCGAAAAATCTCGGAGTAACGACTCAACTTCTTCTGCGGAAGTAACTTTTCGCCATTCCGTTTTAACTGTATTTAAGAAAATTTTCTGGCTGTTGATCGCAATTTTGTCGCTTTCTTTTAGATTTTCAGATTTTGCTTCAATAAACAAATCAATCTCGATATTTTTGTTGTTTTTAATTGCATAAATGAAATCTGGCGAAGTTGTCCCGCCTGTGAAAAGTGGAATTCGAATTGCTCTCTGCGGAATTTTACCAAATACCAAAACTTTTTCAGCTGGTTTAATTTTGCTAATCTCCATTTCAGGGTTTACGGAATCATAACAAATTTCATTCCACAAATTACGGTCATCAACTTCAATTTCCGCTGAAGAAAACGCTCCGAGCATACTTTTCGAAACTTCTTCCACCCATTCTCCGTTGCGAATCAATGAAGTGTTTGCAGTAAAATCAAGCTTATTGTATTCAAATTTTTGCGAAAATTCTTTTTCGAAAACTTTCTTAAAATCTCGGATAATATTCGCCAAGCTAATCGCGTTAAAACATTCTTTTTCGAAATTATTATTTTTTGATAATATTGCTTCGTGCCAAATTTTTGGTGAAATATTCGTATTTTGCGATAATTTTTTCAAAAAATTGCCATAATGAATCGCTTCCAGAGTGTAACCAGAATCAACACGCGAAACCTCGCTACGTATTTCTCTTCCGCCAGAAATCAAGCTTTCTTTTTCGTTGTAAATTTCGCTTTCGCGCAAGTTTTTGCCAATTGATTTTTTCGCGATTTCAAAAATTTTATCCTCGCTCAATTCCTCAAATTTAATCATATATCTTTGCGAAACTTCAAGCCACAACTGTTTAATTTTCTCCCAGTTATTTTTGCGAAGTTTAACTTTTTCAGTTGATTTCTTTGGATTGTTTCGAATTTTATCTTTTCGCACACCAGAGCTTGGCAATAATTCTTGGAGTTTTCCGCTATCGATGATTTTTTCATTGTCGTCGATAATTTTCTCGTTGGTCAATTTGTTTCGAACTTCTCGCCGACTTTCACCATATTTGATAGAGATTAATTCGTCGATAATATTATCGCTAATTATTCCTTCGAAAACTTTACCGCCATCAGTGTTAATTTCGCTAACAAGTTTTTTAACAAAATCACTTTCACTAAAATCAACAATATAGCTCAAACGAAATTCTTCTTCACTGAGCCGGCGTCCATTTTCATCAACCGGCAAACGCAAACCGCGCCCAACTTCTTGAAGTTTCGAAATTTCGCTTCCAGAGCTTCGAATTTTTGCAATTACAAAAACATTTGGATTATCCCAACCTTCTCGCAAAGTCCATTTTGAGAACAAGAATCGTCGTAAAATCCACTCCCCCTTTTCATCTTTAAAAGAAATCAAGCGATTTTTGTTGCGCAAAATATCATCAACTTCATTTTGGATTTGCTCATCACCCTTTCCAGCGGCGTCTTCAGCAAAATATCCGCCGTGACATTCTGCGATATTTTCAAGCGATTTTTCGAGAAAATCTTTATATTCGATATTTGTTTCTTTTGAGATTGCATTTTTAAGCTTTTTTCGCAAAAGTTTTTCGAAAGTGTTTTTCAACCAACCGTTTTCTTTTCGATAAGAAGAGATTGAGTCGATAAAGAAGAGCGAGAGAGTTTTAATTTTTGCTGGATTTTCGCCAGCATTTTCGCGTATCCAGTTTTCGCGTTCTTTTTTGAAGTGTTGATCTAAGGCTTGAGAAATCATAATTTCTTGATATGAGGCGTGCGAAGTTTTTGGGAAAAGTTTCATTCCTTTGTCGAGTTCTAAGCCGCTTGAAAGCGCTTTCGCTCGCCCACCTTCAAAAGTCAAGCCACCCTCAAAATCTCCTGGCAA
>JABZJO010000062.1:0-3472 GCA_015257755.1 Candidatus Nanogingivalaceae bacterium | reverse complement strand
TAAAAAAGATTTGTATGAAAAATCTGGCCACTGGGCAAAATTTGGTGAAGAACTTTTCTTGGTTAAATCGCAAGTTACTGGCGGCCAATTCGCACTAAAACCAATGAACTGTCCACATCACACGCAGATTTTCGCCTCAAACCCAAGAAGCTATAAAGATTTGCCAATTCGCTATCTTGAAACTACAACAGATTATCGTGACGAGCAAACTGGTGAACTTGGTGGATTGAACCGTGTTCGTTCTTTGACTCAAGATGATTCACATATCTTTTGTCGAACAGATCAAATTGAGAGTGAGATTCAAAACTTATTGGCGGCTGCTCACGAACTTTATTCCGGAATTGGTATGAAATTGCGCGTACGTCTTAGCTATCGTGATGAATCTGACAGTTATCTTGGTGATCTAGCTGTTTGGGAAAGTGCGCAAAAGCAACTTAAAAAAGCGGTTATTTCAAATAATCTAGAATATTTTGAACAAGAAGGTGAAGCTGCATTCTATGGCCCAAAGATTGACTTTATGGCGACAGACGCAATTGGTCGTGAGCACCAAGTTGCGACTGTTCAGCTTGATTTCGTTCAACCTGAACGTTTCGAACTTTCTTACAAAAACTCTGAAGGTCAAGATGAGCAACCTGTGATGATTCACTGTGCTTTGCTTGGCTCAATCGAGCGATTTATGAGTGTTTATATCGAGCACAAAGCTGGTTGGTTTGATTTTTGGGCAGCTCCAGAACAAGTTCGAATTCTAACAATCAACGATACTTTAAATGACTATGTTGAAGAAGTTTCGAAAATCCTTTCTGGTGTTGTTTTGGATTCACCAGTGAAATTTAATGAAGTTCGTTATTCTGTCGATAACCGAAACGAATCTCTAGGAAAGAAGATTCGTGAAGCAACCTCAATGAAGATTCCGGTTCAACTAATTGTTGGCCCTAAAGATAAGGAAAACAATGAGGTGAGTGTTCGCTTTAGGAAAGACGGTGAATTTGTTGAAGAAAAAGTTGCGCTTAACGATCTAGCTACATTTATTCAAGAAATTTAAGTTATGAAAAACAGCAATACATTAATTGTTATTACTGGCCCCACAGCAAGTGGAAAAACAGGCTTGGCTATTAAGTTAGCCAAGCTTTTTGGCGGTGAAATTATTTCTGCTGATTCGCGCGCTATCTATAAAGATATTGATATTGCCTCCGCTAAGCCTACTATTGAAGAACGGGAGGGAGTTCCGCATTGGGGATTTGATCTAGTTGAACCGGGTGAACGTTTTACGGCGGCAGATTTCAAAGAATACGCTTATTTAAAAATTGAGGATATTTTAAGTCGAGGAAAAATTCCATTTTTAGTTGGTGGGACTGGCTTATATATTGATGCTGTATTATATGATTACGAATTTGGCGGCGAAGTTGATGACGCTTTTCGACAAAAAATGAATTCAAAAAGTCTTAAAGAACTTCAAAGATATATTTTAGAAAATAAAATTCGAATGCCTGAAAATTCTAAAAATAAGCGTTATTTAATAAGGGCTATAGAAAAAAGCGTAAGCGTAAAGAGAGAAGATTGTAAAAAAGTCAACAAATATAACACTATTGTTGTGGGAATAACAACGCCACGCAACGAATTGAGACAAAGAATTTTTCAAAGAAATGAACTATTTTTTAGTTCAGGTATTATTGAGGAGTTTAAAAAAAATGAACAGAAATACGGAATGGATTCGGAAGCAGCAACAGCAAACGCCTATCCACTTGTACAAAAATATTTAGCAGGTGAATTGACGCAGCAGGAGTTGATTGAAAAAATGAGTGTTCATGATTGGAGATTAGCTAAGCGTCAAACAACCTTCATGAAGAGGAATAAAGATATAATTTGGCTTAATTTAAAAGATGCTGAACAATTTATTATTTCAAAAATTAAAAAATGAACAAAAAAATTATAAAAGGCTAGTTGATTTTTAAAAAGTGTGGTAAAATATAGATATGGAGCAGAGTATTAATGCACTATTTGGTTCAAAAACTAGAGTTAAGCTTTTAAACTTGTTTTTTAATAAGCCAGATGAAAAATTTTATGTTCGAGAAATTTCTAGAATAATTGATGAGCAAGTTAATTCTGTTCGAAGGGAGCTAACAAATCTTGAAGGCGTTGGCGTTGTGAAAAGTTCTACAGAGGATCGAAAGATTTTTTATAGAGCAAATCAGCGATTCAAATATTATTTGCCGTTAAGAGTTATTTTTGCGGGGGTTCAATTCTCAGAGAAAGAACACGATGTTAAAAATGCTACAGTATCAGATAACTGGCAAAGTAAAATTTCTAGCGTAAAAAATTCTTTAGATCTGCTTATACTATTCGGTGTATTCACTGACGATGAAAAATCGGATATAGATCTATTGATTGTGGGGAATAATTTTAATGGCTCCTTATCTAAATGGGCTGCAGACCTTGAAAAACAAGAGGGCCGAGAACTAAACTATATGATTCTATCGATGGAAGATTTTTATTATAGGTACACGACTCAAGATACTTTTGTGAAACAATTATTTAATGGTAAGTATAATATAGTTTTCGACAAAGAAAATCTTCTTGAAAAATTATAGAAAGTGAGAGAAAATGTTTGATATTGAATATAAGGGTGGAAATACTGTTGTAATTTCAACGAAAAAATCTTCATTAGTAACTGATCCGAAAATGTCAGTTAACGGGGAGAAGGATATAGTTATTAAAGATGGAGTAGAACTAGTTACTGAAGAGCGATTCGCAACTCGTAACGATAACTATAAATTAACAATTAGCTACCCAGGTAATTATGAGATTTCGGACTTTACAATTGCGGGATATCCTGAAAAACGACATATAGATGGTGATTCTGAAGGTAAAAAATCAGTAATATATGGTATTGATATTTCAGGAGTTAAGATTGGACTCCTAGGAAATATTGGTCCTAATATCTCAGACGATCAACTCGAGAACCTAGGGGTGCTTGATATCTTAATTTTGCCTATTGGTGGCGGGGGATACACACTTGATGCGACATCGGCCGCAAGTATTGCTAGGAGATCTGATGCAAAAGTTATTATTCCTGTACATTATTCTGATGATGGAATAAAATATGAAGTTCCGCAATCTGATTTCTCTCTGTTTGCGAAAGAACTCGGATCTGAAGTTGAGAAAACTTCGAAATATAAGGTTAAATCTACGGCGACTCTACCAGAGAAAATGACAATTATACAAATTGAACGAACAAAATAAAAAAGAGGTTTAATAGCCTCTTTTTTATTGATTTAAAAAAAGAAAAACCCACAAAGTGGGGAATTCTTCTTTTGAGAAAAATATTATAAAATACCTTTTTTCTTCAAAGTTCGGATAGCTGCGGTGCTCAAGTTTAGTCGAACTTTTTTACCATCAACAATGATAGTTTTCTTTTGAATGTTTGGCTTAAAAGTTCGTTTTGTGCGTCGCAATGAAAAGCTAACGTTGTTTC
>JABZJO010000061.1:0-3498 GCA_015257755.1 Candidatus Nanogingivalaceae bacterium | reverse complement strand
TTTTAGGACTTCATTAAATGCTAAAACTAGAGTTGAAATATGCTTTTCAGCATCAACTCGACCAATATTCATAACAATTGGCAAATTGTGTGGCAAGTTAAACCGTTTAAAAAATTCTTTTGGTGGTTTTGTGGGGGTAAATCGACTCAAGTCAATCCCGTTCGAAACGGCTTCGATTGGCATTTTGGCTTTTTCGGGATTTTTAAAATGGCGCTCAATTGCTTGGCGAGTTGGCATTGTGGCGTAATCTGCCTGAAGCGCAAACCGTTTAGTGTAAAGCAAAACCGTGCGATTGATAATTGGTGAAAGTGGAGCAAGCATTTTTAAATTATCGAAAAGGTTTTCGGGGCTAGAATGGTTAGTGATCACCACTGGAATATTATGCCTTCGCGCGTAATCAATCATTGCTTGACCAACAAAAAGTTGCAACTGAATATGCGCTACATCTGGAGTAAAGTTATTTTCTTTGCAGAATTTACGGATTTCAAGAATCGGCAAAAGTGAAAGTCGATAACCATTGTGAAGATAAATTCGCGGAACAGTAATTCGACCGCCAGCAATTTTACGCGGCTCCGGTAAAGTTTCAGTTTGATTTGGATAAAAAGGGAAGTTTGTCGAGCTCAAACGAACCACGCGGTAGCCGTCGATTTCTTCGATATAATATTCACCAGTTTGACTTGGCGCAAAAACCACAACTTCGTGCCCGCGCGCCGTCATTTGTTCAGCCAAGTTTTTCGAAAAAACTGAAATTCCGTTAATCATTGGCCAAAATAAGTCAGAAGCAATTGCAATTTTCATAAGCTTGATTATACCAGATTTCACCCGAGAAATCAATTTTCGAAAAAAGTTTAAGCTTGTAAGTTTTAAAGAGACATGTTTAAATTTATTCATAACTTTTAAGTTTGCATTTTGATATAGAAAGAAGTGATTCATATGTTCGAAAAATCTGTTTTCGAAAACCTTAAATCTACTCGCGACCGAGCTTATCAAGCAGTTAGGTTTGCGAGAGAAGAAAAAGATCGTTCCGGCAAAGAACTCTCTAAGATTCGCGAAAAGCTGAATGATGCTTGGGCGAAAGTTGATTCCGCAAAAAATAAGAAAAACCAAGAGTGGAACTTGATTAGTTCTGTTCAAACTCAAATTGACCGCGAATGGGAAGTCTACAAAGATTTAAAAAATTCAACCTCGCGAGATATTGATTACGCCAAATCACAACAAGAACACTATCATGAAGAATCACAACGACTCTTCAAACAAGCAAGTGATGCTTATAATTATGGTGATAAATCAATGGCGCCATATTATTCAGCTCAAGCTAAAGAAGCACGCGAAAATCGCAATTATTGGTCTGGAGAGGTTCGAAGATTGATTGACTACACAAGGAGCATTCAAAAACCAACCAACAGTGTAAACCGAACAGCTTTTAATGTTGCTCGTGATGAACTTTACAGAGCTAAAGAAGAATATTCAAAAATCAAACAAGAGTTTGATGAAGCAAAAGAAATTCACGAAAATATTTTAAATAACTTTAATCGTTGTAAAGACGAACTCGATCAGGCCAAAAAAGCAGTCGATGATTATCGTATTGCTGGACAAAAAGAGTCGGAGCGAATTAAAACCGAAAACGATAATCGTTGGGCAGAATTAGAACGAATTGCACAAGAAACAGAGCTGAAGTATTCTGGTAGTCGAGAAATGCAATATATTGATAATGATGCTAAAGTTATGGTTAAATCTAGCTATGACAGGAGACACCACTGTGTTGTTACCGACATATTAATTACCGATAGAAGGTCGGATAACGGGCTTAGACTTCATTTATTGATTGATGAAAACGGAAAAGAGATTCATCGTCACGTCAGAGATAATAAACGTAGGCTTTAATTTTTGCTTTTACTTCTTTTTTCACTATTCCGTATGCTATAATATCAACATACGGATTTTATTATGCCAGAGAAAAAGATTTTTGAAAATACTCTAGAAAAACTTATTGAAGATTGGAATAACACTAACGGTGCTAATTTTTCGAAAGTTGCAGAATATGGACTTCATTCTTATACTTACGCAAATGATATTTTTAAAGAAATACGAACAGTTTCGAAAAAAGAAAAAATAACACAAAGTGATTTTGAACATCTTAAAAATCTTTTAGAAAAGCAAATTGAGCTTTATTCGAGCCTAGAATTTAAAGCTGAAATTTATCGCCAAGCTGCTACAAAAATTGACAGGATTAAAGATAGGTTCGAAAGGGATGAGGATTTTGACTTGGAGGATGTAGGCGGAGATTTACTTTGTAATTTTCTAATAGCCTATAGTGAAACTATTTACGAAAAAGATCCTATTATAGAGGAGATCGGCGAGATCGGTGCGGATATGGAGTGGGGAAATGCCGGTTTGGAAGATTGGAACAAAGTTCTTAGCGAGCTTAAACCCAAGTTAGTATCTAGAGACTAGTTGTTATAATATCAACATACGGATTTTATTATGCCAGAGAAAAAGATTTTTGAAAATACTCTAGAAAAACTTATTGAAGATTGGAATAACACTAACGGTGCTAATTTTTCGAAAGTTGCAGAATATGGACTTCATTCTTATACTTACGCAAATGATATTTTTAAAGAAATACGAACAGTTTCGAAAAAAGAAAAAATAACACAAAGTGATTTTGAACATCTTAAAAATCTTTTAGAAAAGCAAATTGAGCTTTATTCGAGCCTAGAATTTAAAGCTGAAATTTATCGCCAAGCTGCTACAAAAATTGACAGGATTAAAGATAGGTTCGAAAGGGATGAGGATTTTGACTTGGAGGACGTAGGAACAGCCTTACTCTACAATCTAGAAATTGGCTTCGATGGGACTATTTTTAAAGAGGACCCTCTTTTGATTGAGATTGGTGAAATTGGCGCGAATATGGAGTGGGGAAACGCCGGTTTGGAAGATTGGAATAGAGTTCTTAGTAGCCTTAAGCCAAAATTATTAACCGAGTCGAACTTTAAAGACTAGATTATTAAAACTAGTCTTTTTTATAATTAAGCTTGAAACCTCAGCCCCTTGACTTATATTGAAAAGTATGTTATTATTTACGACGGTGATAGGTAACTCTATAGAACGTTAAAAATTTATTTCTTTTTAGTGTTCTATTTTTATTTTTTTGTAGAGGTTTTATTATGAAAATTAAAAAATTCACTTTAGCATCAGCAGCACTCTTGGCATCTTTCGCACTTGGCAGAGTAGCATTTGCAGATCAAGAAACTCCAGCGCCAGCACCTGCAACACTTGCGGTGACTGCACCTGAAGCAACGACTACTACAGCAGCTCCCACAACAGAAACTGCGACTCCTGCGGCTAAAACAGCATCAGAGACCTCAACAACAGCAGAAAATACAACTACGGCAATGCCCGAAGCTAGCACTACAGCAGCAGAGGCAACTCCAGTAGTTAACACTCCAGCGCCAGCACCTGCAACACTTGCGGTGACTGCACCTGAAGCAACGACTA
>JABZJO010000060.1:0-3627 GCA_015257755.1 Candidatus Nanogingivalaceae bacterium | reverse complement strand
TTTTACCAGATGTTTATGTGGAATGTGATGTTTGCCATGGCAAGCGATATAATCGGGAAGCGTTAGAGATTCTTTATAAAGGAAAAACGATTTCGGATGTTTTAGAGATGACGATTGACGAAGCGACAGAGTTTTTCGAAAATATCCCTGCGATTTATCGTAAATTAAAAACGATTCAAGAAGTTGGTTTGGGTTATATTAAACTTGGTCAGCCCGCCACAACGTTCTCGGGTGGAGAGGCGCAACGAATTAAACTCGCAACCGAGCTTGCGCGTGCTTCGACCGGGAAGACAATGTATATTTTAGATGAGCCAACGACTGGTCTTCATAATGCGGATGTAAAAAGATTGCTTTCAATTTTGAATCGTTTGGTTGATGCTGGTAATTCAATGGTAATTATCGAGCACAATTTGGATATGGTTAAAAGTGCCGATTGGTTAATCGATATGGGGCCAGAAGGTGGTGCTGGCGGTGGAACTGTTGTGGCAACTGGAACTCCAGAACAGGTTTCAAAAGTCGAAAAGAGCTGGACGGGAAAGTATCTTAAAAATATTCTTTAGGATAAATTGCCATGTCTTTTGAAAAATAGTATAATAATGCTATAAAGTGCTTAAGTTTATATCACGAAAGGAAAAGATGGCGATTTTAGTAACTGGTGGCGCAGGATTTATCGGTGCTCACACTTCAATTGAACTTCTTAAAAATAATGAAGAAATCATAATAATTGATAATTTTCGAAATTCGAAACCTAAAGCTTTAGAGCGAATTCGTGAGATTTCGGGTAAAGATTTTAAGTTTTACGAAGCCGATATCTTAAATAAGGATGGGCTTCGAAAAATTTTTCAAGAAAATGATATCGAGCAAGTGATACATTTTGCAGGTTTAAAAGCTGTTGGTGAGAGTGTTGCAAAACCACTTGAATACTATAAAAATAATATTCAAGGAACGATTTCTCTTTTAGAAATTATGCGAGAATTTAACGTTTATGATATCGTTTTTTCTTCGAGCGCAACAGTCTATGGCGACAAAAATCCAGTTCCTTATCGAGAAGAAATGCCTTGTGAAACAGCCACGAATCCTTACGGATACACTAAAGTTGTAATCGAACATATCTTGAAAGATTTAGCAAAAGCTGATGCACGTTGGTCAATTACGATTTTACGATATTTCAATCCGATTGGTGCACACGAAAGTGGCTTAATTGGCGAAGATCCGCAAGGAATTCCGAACAATTTGATGCCGTATATTTCTCAAGTTGCTATTGGAAAACGAGAAAAACTTTCAATTTTTGGCGACGATTACGAAACTCCTGATGGTACAGGTGTGCGTGATTATATTCATGTTGTCGATTTAGCGAAAGGTCATTTGAAAGCATTAGAAAATAACCGCAAGAACTGTGGTATTAAGATTTATAATCTTGGTTCAGGCTCAGGAGTGAGCGTTTTAGAATTAGTTCGCGCTTTCGAAAAGGCTTCAGGCAAAAAGATTCCTTTCGAAATTACCTCGCGTCGTGCGGGTGATATTGCATTTTGCTATGCTGATGTTGCTAAGGCTGAAAAGGAACTTGGCTGGAAAACTGAAAAAACACTCGATGAAATGTGCCGAGATTCATGGAATTGGCAAAGTAAAAATCCAAATGGATTGATATAAAATTTTAAAAAAGTTTGTTTTCGAGCAAACTTTTTTTATTTTTTCGAAAAAAGTACTTGACTTTTTAAGCTACCTTGTATAACATAGAAGTATGAAAGAACAAGAAAGTATTGAAAAATATGCTTCACAAATTTCAACCCAGATGCGAAAAGGTTTTATGGCGTTTTGCGTGCTAAAAGTTTGTGCAAAAAAGCCAGTTTACACCAGCGATATCATTAAAGAATTGCGTGAAGCTAAAATGGTTGTGGTCGAAGGAACAATTTATCCGTTACTATCAAGACTGCAAAAAGATGGATTATTAAGCCATGAATGGCAAGAAAGTGAGCAAGGTCCACCTAGAAAATATTATTCAATAACTGAATTTGGCGCTAGTGTTTGTGAAAAGGTTAGCGAAGAAATCAGCAAATTAAATAAAACAATCAGCAAACTTTAAGGAGAAATATGAAAGAAATTACAAGAATTCATTTGGCGAAAATTCCTTACGAAATTGAAGTTCCAGCAAAAAAGCAACTAGAAAAATACCTAAAAGATTTGAAAATTTATTCAAGCGATAAAGATATTTTTGAAGATGTAGAAATTCGAATTACCGAGATTTTGGCGGAACTTGGAGTAAAAGAAGGTGGAGTTATTACCGAGAAAGAGATTTCGAAAATTGAAGCTCAAATTGGTTCACCAGAAGTTTTTCAAGATACAGATTTCACTGAAAATAGTGAAGAAAAATCTTCGGCGAAAAATTTAAAAAGGCTTTATCGTGATGAGAAAAATGGAATGATTTCTGGTGTGGCGTCTGGTTTAGCTCAATACTTAAATATTGATGTAGTTTGGGTTCGCTTGGTGCTAATTGTGATGTTCTTTATGACTTTTGGTGGAATAGTTCCAATCTATATTTTGTCGATTTTGGTTATTCCTGCAGCAAAAAATGCGAATGACATTTTGCGACTTCGTGGTGAAAACATTACAGCAAGCTCTATTCGAGAGATAAATGAAGAATATAATTTCGAAAAAATTCATCTTCGAAATTTAAAGATTGCTAAAGCTTTCGGCATAATTTTTGGCATTTTTGCAGTTTTAGCCTTTTTGGGTGGAATTACGGCAATAATTTTTGGAAATCTAGTGCTTTCAGAAATGTATAGCACGGCGGCTTTCGCAAATGCTAAAGATGCTGGTATAGGTGTAATTATTAGTGTTAATATTTTAGGTTTTGCTTATCTTTTGCTTATGGGATTTGTTGCAAAAATGCTTTTCAAACTAAAAATTACAAAAAATGATATCTTTGTTTCGATTATTTCAGTTGTGATTGCGTTTGCAGGACTTATGGGATTTATTACTTCAGCATCATTGTTGCGTGATAAAGTAAATAATAGGGTTTCTCAAAGTTTAATTTCAGAACGAGTTAAAATTGATTCTGCAAAAATGAAAAGTATTAAAAAGCTAGAAGTTGATTCTTCGGTGGCAGTTTTCTATCATATTGCGGATGAGCCAAAAATTGAATTTACACATTTTAATTTCGAAAAAGATAATCTTGAAACGAATTTTGATGGTGAAACTTTAAAAATAAATTTGAACAAAGTTTCGAATAATGCGCGTTATTTTTATGGCGGAAATCAGGAAGAGGTTCATATTTATGGGCCAGAGTTAAGTGAAATTAATTTGAAATCGAGTTCGCAAGTAAAATATTTTGCAAAAAATGCCGAGAAAATTAAGGTGGACATTTCAAAAAATGGGTCTGTTAATTTCGAAAATTCAGCAAAAATTGATAATTTAGAAGTTTACGCGGGCGAATTTAGCAATTTTTATGCGAACGGAATTGACGCAAAGAACTTAAGCGTAAATAGTAATGGTGGAAATTTGGAATTGAACAAGGTTGAAAATGCGGACGTTAAAACAAATAAGTGTAATTCTGTGGTTTCGAAAAATACGCGATTAAAAATGCGTGCTGAAAAAGTTAAAGTAAATGGTTATGATTTCAATGAAAAC
>JABZJO010000059.1:0-3634 GCA_015257755.1 Candidatus Nanogingivalaceae bacterium | reverse complement strand
GTAAAAATGGAACTTAAAGATTATACTTATGAATTGCCCGAAGACCGAATTGC
The DNA here is from genome assembly GCA_015257755.1 of Candidatus Nanogingivalaceae bacterium. Taxonomy (GTDB): domain Bacteria; phylum Patescibacteriota; class Saccharimonadia; order Saccharimonadales; family Saccharimonadaceae; genus Nanogingivalis. The sequence continues at coordinate 3,581 of JABZJO010000059.1, read as the reverse complement.
GGCACATCCACCAAAAATTCGCGGAACTTCAAGATTGCTAGCTTTAAATCGAAAAAATGGCGAAATAACAGATAGCTTTTATAAAAATATTGCAGATTTTTTCGAAAAAGGTGATTTGTTAATTTTAAACGACACCAAAGTTATTAAAGCACGCCTTTTTGCAACAAAAGAAAATGGCGCCGAGCGTGAACTGGTTATTTTGGAGCGCCACAGTTTTGATAGCGACTGGCATAAACACAAAGTAATGTATCGCGGAAAACTTAAAGCCGGAAACAAACTCTTTGTTAAAAACTCTTCGCCCGAAGAAAAAAATCAAAATCAAAATTCTAAAGCTGAAATTGTTGTAGAAGAAATTCTTGGCGACGGAATTGCAATTGTAAGTTCGAAAGCTGATTTACGCGAACTTTGCGAAAATTTCGGTACAGTTCCACTTCCGCCATATATGCGCCGAGATGCAACTCCGCTCGATATTGAGCGTTACCAAACAGTTTTTGCGGAAGAAAAAGGTTCTGTTGCCGCCCCAACCGCTAGCTTAAACATGACGGAAGAAATTCTCAATTCTTTACGCAAAAAAGGTGTGAAAATTAAATATTTAACCCTTCACGTTGGGCTTGGAACTTTCATGCCGATTCGTGTTGAAAAAATCGAAGAACATAAAATGCATCAAGAATATTTCGAAATTCCGGCCGAAACAGCCGAAGAAATTCGAAAAACACATCAAAACGGTGGTCGAGTTTTCGCACTCGGTACAACCGTTGCCCGAACACTAGAATATGCCCATAACGCAATTTTCGAAAAAAGCTTAAATGGAAATTCTGGCAATCGTGAAGATTTAAGTAAGGTCTCAAAAAACCAAAATGGTGATTTATCTGGTGAGGCTGATATCTTTATTTTTCCAGGCTACGAATTTAAAACAATTCAAGGTTTAATTACAAACTTCCATGCGCCAAAATCAACAGTCTTAATGCTTGCAAGTGCGTTTGCCGGTTGGGAAAACCTTAAAAACGCTTATAACCACGCAATCCAAAATGGCGAATATAAGTTTTTGTCTTACGGCGACTCAATGCTTATTTACCAGTAAAAATAGAGCGACTCAACGCTCTATTTTATTTTTATTCACCTAGCGAATATTCTTTCAAAACTTTCAGGTTTTCATCAAATTCAAATACCAATGGTGGGAAATTAGGTATTTCGACACCCATAATTTCGTCATCGCTCAAACCTTTGATATGCTTCACAAGCGCACGAATCGAGTTTCCGTGAGCGCCAACAAATACATTTTTACCACTTTTCAAAGCTGGTGCAATTTGATCTTCCCAAAACGGTAGAGCTCGCTCCAAAGTTACTTTTAAGTTTTCAGCATCCGGAATAACTGAATCATCCAACAAGGCATATCGACGATCATTATGTGCAGAATATTCATCATCTCGTGGCATTTCTGGAGGTAAAGTATCATATGAACGACGCCAAATATGAACTTGCTCATCACCATATTTTTCAGCTGCTTCGGCTTTGTTTTTACCAGTCAAACCACCATAATGTCGCTCATTCAAACGCCAAGATTTTTGAACTGGAACCCATAGCTGATCCGAATACTCTAGTGCTAAATCGGTTGTTTTAATAGCACGCTTTAAAACTGATGTAAAAGCAACATCAAACTCAATCCCAGCATCTTTAATTAATTTTCCAGCATCAATGGCCTGCTGAACGCCTTTTTCGCTTAAATCAACGTCAGCCCAACCAGTAAAAAGATTCGCTTTATTCCATTCACTTTCACCATGTCGAGCAAAAACTAATTTAGCCATTCCTTCTCCTTTCAAAATCTGTTTTTTCATTAACAATTTTATCACTTTAAAAGCATTCCTTCAAGGCTTATTTAATATTGACTTAACACCTAAAATATGTTAAAATTTCTTTTAATCGATTGATGGTTCTTTAAAAAAGTTTTTCTAACTTTAACTATTTTTCGAAATTCTTTAAAAGGAGGCTCTAACATGAGAAAGAGCAATAAAAAATTAACCGCGGAAGAAATCCAAGAAGCTAAAGATATTTTAGAGAAAATCCAAGAAATCCCCAATTTCAAGAAAATATTTGGAGATGACACGATCAAAGCTCTAGAAAATTCTATAAAAACTGGCGTTTTACTCCCGGATAATATTATTTCGAAAATACACACTTTAATGATTCGATTTGGTATAAAGCCCCACCGTAAAAATATTAGCCCCAAAACTAAACGCCGAAAGCGAAGGTCGGCTACAAAAAACGAGGCCAAGAATGAAGCTAAATACATCAAAACGGTCAATAACCTGAAAGAAACCGTTAAGAATAGAGACCGAGATATCGGTAAAAAAAATCTAACCATTTCTAAATTACGGCAAGAAAAAAGTAATCTAGAAGAAGAAAATCGCGAACTTTTAGCAACTGTAAATCGTCAAGAAACTGAGATTCGTGAGCTCAATAATCGTCTAGATTCTTTACAAAAAATCGTTGAAGATCCCGAGAAATTGCTTGAAACTTACGCAAAAATAATCCAAGAAAATGCTACGAATGAAGCATCTAAAAAGTCCGGAGCACTCATCGAAGATCTTCAACAAAAAAATACCACTTTAACTAAAAGAATAAACAACCTAGAGCAAGAAAATGAAGAATTATTGAATATTCAAGATTCAACTTTTGAAACTCAGAAAATTTTCACTAATGAAGATATTACCGAAATGCGAAAGTTAAACATTTTCGTAATTAGAAATAACATGCGAAAAGGTAGTTCAAGTCTAATTCAGAAAAAGCTTCTTAATGATTTTGGTGATAAATCTGAGATTTTCAACGAAATCGACAATATCCAGCAAGCGCGCGACAAGATTAAGGCTGCACTTAGCGGGAATCGGTTCGATTATGTTGTTTTATATATCAACGGGATATCTCACAGTATTTCGAACGGATTTAATATCTATAACGAACCTCGAATAATTGTCATTAAAAAAGATCAAGAAAATTTGAATTCTATCAAATCTAAAATTCTTGAACGAAATCGAACATTAACAGTTTAATTAAGCCCTTTTGGGCTTTTTATTTTTTCATTTAAAAAAGCGCCAGATAACCTAGCGCCCAAATAATATTTACTTAGAAAAATTTTAAATTGTCGAACCGTTCATATGTTTAACTCGTGCAGAGATTTCCTTATGGCGACCTTTAACCATTGGTCGAGCCTGAGGATTTCCCAAATAACCACAAGTTCGTTTTACTACATCACAAGTTCTTGGATTGGCGTTTCCGCAATTTGGACATTTGAAACCTTTTTCAGTAGGTTCAAAATCACCCTCAAAACCACACTTGTAGCATCTATCAATTGGTGTATTTGTTCCCAAATAACCAACCCGGTCATAAGCATAATCCCAAACAGCTTCAAGCGCTTTCGGATTTTGTTGCAAAACTGGATATTCACAATAATGAATAAATCCGCCTGTCGCACCAGCCTTAACGTAATCTTTTTCAAAATCAAGTTTTTCGAAAGGAGTTGGATTTTTTCGAACATCATAGTGGAAAGAGTTTGTATAATACTCTTTATCTGTAATATTCTCAAT
>JABZJO010000058.1:0-3742 GCA_015257755.1 Candidatus Nanogingivalaceae bacterium | reverse complement strand
GGAGGATTACCCAAGTGGCTGAAGGGGACGGTTTGCTAAATCGTTAGTCTGGGGAAACCTGGAGCGGGAGTTCGAATCTCCCATCCTCCGCCAAATAAAAAACTCATCGTAAGATGAGCTTTTTATTTTGTAGTGTTTTAACTTTACTGCTTGACACCTTTCATTGTAAGATTCAATCTTCCCTTTTCGTCAATTTTATCTAGTTTTACCCAAATTTCTTGATCTTGACTTAAAACATCTGTAACTTTTTCGGTTCGCTTTTCAGACATTTGTGAAATGTGAAGCATGCCATCAATTCCAGGAAGAATATTTACGAAAGCACCAAAGTCTTTAATTGAAACGACTTTTCCGCGATAGATTTTGCCAACTTCAGGCTCTTCAACCAATGATTTAATCCAATTTAGTGCTTTTTCGATCTGTTCAGCATTTGAACTTGCGATTGTGATCAAGCCGTCTTCCTTAATATCAACTTCGGCACCAGTTTCAGATGTAATTTTATTGATTGTTTCACCACCTTTACCAATGATTGCACCAATTTTTTCAGGGTTAATTTTAATTTTTTCAATCCGTGGTGCATATGGTGAAAGGTCTTTTTTAGGCTCAGAAATTACACTTAACATGTGGCGCAAAATATGCTCGCGACCTTTTCGTGAAGTTAAGATTGCTTTTTCGAGAACTGAAACTGGCAAACCATGAACTTTCATATCCATTTGGAGTGCTGTAATTCCGTTTTTCGAACCTGTACATTTGAAGTCCATATCGCCAGCAAAGTCTTCAGCGTCGGCAATGTCGCTTAGAATGTAAGGTGTTTCGCCATCCATCATTAACCCCATTGCGATTCCCGAAACGGGATTTTTTAATGGCACGCCGGCACTCATTAAGGCCATACAACTTGAACAAGTTGCTGCCATTGAAGTTGAACCGTTTTGGCTCATAATTTCAGTCACGCTACGGATTGCGTAAGGAAAATCTTCAACACTTGGCAGAACTGCTTCCAAGGCTCGTTGCGCTAAATAACCGTGGCCAATTTCACGTCGACCAGGACTTCCTAAGCGGCGAGGTTCACCAACAGTATATCCAGGCGCATTATAGTGATGCATATATCGGCGTTCAATTTCGTTGAATTCCATTGTATCAACCAATTGCGAATATGAAAGTGGCGCAAGAGTCACGATGTTCATTGCTTGAGTTACACCACGAGTAAAGAGGCTTGAACCGTGCGCGCGTGGCAAAAAGTCAATTTCGCTTGAAAGCGGTCGAATTTCATCTAATTCACGGCCATCTGGTCGCTCACCGTCTTCGATAATTCCCTTTCGAACCGCTTTATGAACCGCCAAAGTGAATGCTTCATCGTAGTCTTTTCGAATTTCTTCATACACTTCTTCGCCAAATTTTTCAAGCATTTCTGCGTGGAACTTCTCGCGAATCTCGGCGATATTTTGATTATACTTTGGATAAGCCTCGCGAATTTTCGAATCGAATTTTCCGTCTGTCCATTCTTCGACTTCTTTCGAAATCTCCTCGTTTGGCAAAACTAATTCGAAAGCGCGCTCCTCAAAATAACCTGCTTCAATATATTTTGTGCGCAATTCATTTTGGAGTTTAATTGCTGGTTGGAAATTCTCGTAAGCCCAAGCCAATCCCGCAATAATTTCTTCTTCAGGCACTTCATTGGCTCCAGCTTCAACCATCGTGATACCACTTTCAATTCCAGCAACAACTAAATCGAGTGGAGATTTTTCTTGCTCTTCAGGGTTTAAGAAAGCTTTAAATTCCCCATTAATTTTACCAATCCGAAGACCGGCAACTGGACCATCAAATGGAACTCCAGCAAGGTGCAACGCGCTTGAAGCTGCGATCATCGCAATCATATCTGGTCGAAATTCTGGATCAGCCGAAAGAACGGTCGTGACAACTTGAACTTCTTCGCGATAACCTTTTGGAAACAAAGGCCGAATTGGGCGATCAATTAATCGACCAATCAAGACCGCATCATCGCTTGGGCGACCTTCACGCTTAATGAATCTTGAGCCAGAAATTCTTCCGCTCGCGTACCACTTTTCCTCATAATCAATTGAAAGTGGGAAATAATCTAGCGCTACTGGTTTAGAGCCCAATTGAACTGTTCCCAAAACAACAGTTTCGCCGTATTTTACGATAACGCTTGAAGTTGAGCGAAAGCCAACTTTGCCAACTTCTAGTGTTAATTTTCGACCCAAGAAATCAGTACTAACCGAAATTAATTTCTTCCCGGTTGGATTTATGATCATATCTTCTCCTTCTGCCAAATGAGTTGCAGGAATCCTTCTCGAAAATCTTTCGAAAATAATTTCTACCACACATTTGGCGTTAATTTTACCCTTTTATTATAGCATTTTTAGCTAAAAATCGCAAAATTAAATAGCCCAATCAAGGGCTATTTAATTAAATTTTGTGTCGAATAATCCAAGTTAAGATTATTGGCAATGCTGCAATTCCAGCGGCAATTAAAATTGAGAAATCTTTAGTGCTTTTACGTGAACCAGTGTTTGGTGCCTCAACCTTTGAATCTGTCTTTTTAGCTTCGGCATTATTTGGATTCTTAGGTGTTTTTGGATCTTTTAGATCTTTTGGATCAGCTGGTTTAGTTGGCTCTACTGGTTTGTTTTCACTTGGTTGTGTTGGTTTATTCTCTGGGTCTTTCTTGTTTTTAACTTTTAGGTTAAATACATCTTCACATCCTTCTGGCAATTCTACAGGAGTACCAACTTCAGGTTGAGTTGCTGGTAGATTCATTGATTCGATAAGCTTATCGAAATTATCTGAAGGATCGCGGTAGTAGTTTGAAGTTTTTGATGTAAAGTAGATGAATCCTGCATTTCGTTCGCGGCTTAGTTCTAGAACTTTTTGTTGCTCCGCTTCTGAGCGAATTCCGTAAACGATGTGATAAATCTTTTTCGAATTTTTACTATCTTTTTCGAAATTAGAAATATTTTTCCAGCGGTTAGAATCTTTGTCTAGATATTTTTCAACATCTGTTTCGGCAGTCGTAAAGATATCTGCGTATTTTCCGATTTCTTCATCTTGAAGGTAAATTCCAGGGTTTTGAATAACTAGAGTTCCAGGATATTTTACCTTAATATAGTTGTAGGTATTTGCAACGTAACAACGTTGAGCGGGTGTACCAGAAGCCATCTCATCGATAAAGATCGCTTTTGTGTCCGGTGCGATTTTAAACCAAGTATCGATGTCTTTTGCGAGCTCTTTAATGTCACGATTTTGATAAGTTTGGGCAACATATCCAACTTTATTAAAACCACGGTTGCTTAATTCTGTCATCGCTTTTTGATAAGATGCATCTAGCGGATCAGCTGGTCCGTTATTGGGGTTGACAATCGTGTATGGAATTTTTGTGCTTCCGTGTTTATAGATTGCTTCCCATAGCGGTGCATTTTTGCTAGGGTATTTATACATCGGTATGATTATGGATTGAGTTGATGTTGCAGCAGAAGCTTTTAGCCCAAAGAGCACGCTCAAACCAACAATCCCTAAAATTGATGTTAGTATTGCTATTTTATTTTTGTTCATTTTCCCCTCCTTAAAAAGAATAACATTCCGATTATAAAATATTTATAAATAAAAATCAATAGTAATTATGCTTATTTTTTGAAAAAAACAAAAAAGCTTCGAAAAAACGAAGCTTTTAAAGTGTTTGGTGGTATTTACTTTCAACCAAGATTTTTATATCACATGCATATAGTCC
>JABZJO010000057.1:0-3826 GCA_015257755.1 Candidatus Nanogingivalaceae bacterium | reverse complement strand
TGTGAAGGCACGAAAAGCTGCAGCGGAAACTTTGCAAGAAGTTAAACGTGCAATGAAAATTGACTATTTTGGAGATAAAGATGGCGAAATTTAATTCGAGCGATATTTTAAAGATTTTGCGAAAATTCAATATCGCGAACGAAGATAACGTTCCGCGAAATATTGAAGAGCTTAAAAAGACTTCAGCTGACGAATTTTCAGAAATATTTACGTTTAAATTTAACAAGAATAAATTTTTTGTTATTATTGATGGAACTGCGGAAGATGATGAATTTTATATTCGAGAGATTTTGCGTAAGAATTTTGGCGAAATTGAAGGACGTCTGATTGAAAACCCATTAGATTCAATGATGAGCTTCGCGATACCCTTTGAAGGTAAAGACGTTTATCTTTTTCAAAACATTCAGTCGAAAAAGCGTTTGGATGTTTATTTAGCTGAAAAATATCCAAAATTTTCACGCGCTACAATTCAAAAATATATTAAAAATGGTTTTGTTGAAGTTAATGGAAAACTTGCAAAAAAACCAAAAGATTTAGTGGACGAAAAATCGAAAATTTTAATTAATATTCCTGATAAAAAGGTTGAAAAAGTTGATTTTCCAGTTATTTTTGAAGATGAGAATGTGATTGTAATTAATAAGCCTCGAGGCGTCTTAACGCATAGCAAAGGCGTTTTGAATGATGAATTCACTGTTGCAGATTTTTTTAAAAGTCGTGGTGCTAAGTTTGCAAAAGGTACAAATCGTGTCGGTATTGTTCACCGTCTCGATAGGGAAACCTCGGGAGTTATTATTGGTGCAAAGAACGATGAAACTGCAAAAAAGCTACAAAAGCAATTTTCAGAAAGAACCACAAAAAAGACATATCTTGCAATAGTTAAGGGTAGCTTAAACCCTAAAAAAGCAATTATTGATCTACCGATTGCACGAAATGGTTCTGCGCCGAGTACTTTTATGGTGCACGCCAAAGGAAAGACCGCTCAAACTAAATATGAAGTTATAGATGAGAATAACGAACTATCTCTGGTAAAACTAACACCAAAAACCGGCCGAACTCATCAACTTCGTGTTCATTTAAGCTATTTAAAACATCCGATTTTGGGCGATAGAGTTTACGATAAAACTATCACAAAAGCCGAATCTGAGCAAAGAATGTTTTTACATGCCCAGACACTCGAGATTACGATTCCTCCAAAAAATGGTGAAAAAGATTCGCAAAGAATGGTTTTTGAAGCTGAAATTCCTGAAGGTTTTAAATTAAACCACAATGAATAATTTTTTCAAAAACACTATCATAAACTCACACGCCACGATTATTGAAATTCCCCGTGGATATGGTTTTGAATTTGCCTTAAAAAAGATAGATTTCCCAAAAGAAATACAAGTTATTAAATTTGAGCCAACTATTCACGGCGCACAAAAAACTGAAAGTATTAATGTGGAAGATATTGAAATTCTGCAAGAGAAAGTTAAAGTTAAAAGTGTGAAAAAGCGCTGTTTTGTTTTTGTGAATGCAGAAAAAATGAACGAAGCTGCTCAAAATAAATTTTTAAAAATATTTGAGGAACCTACTAAGAATACTTCATTTTTACTTTTAACCGAGAATAAGAACGCTTTCGAAAAAACAATTTTATCGAGGGCGCAGATTTTAAGAATTCCACCAATTTCCACCATAGAATCATTAAATATGCTTAAAAAAACAAAGCTAGATGATCAAGATAGACAGAAAATTCTTTTTTTAGCGGATGGTTTACCTGGTGAAATTGAAAAACTTTCAAATAGTAAAAAATACTTTAATGAGCAAATAGAGAATGCTGAAATTGCTAAGCGATGGTTTATGGGATCTTGCTTTGATAAAATATTAATTATAAAAATATTAAAATCCGACAGAGATAAAACCTTAAAAGTGCTAGAAATTCTATTAAAAATAACAAGCCAAACCTTTGCTCAAAGTCCAAAAGAAAATGCGCTTAAAACAAAGGAAATTTTAGATGCGTTCGACAGAATTTCAAAAAATGGAAACGTCAGTTTAATTCTACTCAAGGTAGCAATGGTATAGATTTGCAAAAAAATAACCGCTTGTGGTATAATAGTAATCATGTTAGTGTTGATTTTAATTATCGCATTGAGTATTTATATTTTTTGGAAGAAATCCGATGAGGTTCTAAAAAATACATTGCCAGATAATCTTTCGGCTAAGATTGATAAGCTGTGGCGAGTTGCTCAAGAAGCGATTATTGATAGAAAGTATCTTCGTGCTGAAAAAGTTTTATTAACTATTTTACGCTTTGATGAACGAAATGCTACCGCATACAATAGATTAGGTATCATTTATGCAGGACAGAAGCAATTTGATGACGCTATTGAGTGTTTCGAAATTGCACAAAGTTTAGAAAGTAGTGCATCAAGTCTGCATAATGTTGGGCTCATATATCTTGAAACAGAGAACTATCAGAAGGCTGCTTTAGCTTTCGAGCAGGCTCTTGAGATTGAAGATAATATGCCAACACGCTACATTGCATATGCTCGCGCACTTGAAAAACTAGGAAAAGACAAACTAGCTATTTCCGCCTTAGAGAAAGCGGCTGAGCTGGATGAAAGGCCACAAATTCTACGGAGTCTAGGTGCTCTATATCTAAAGGTTGAAGATCTTGAGAAAGCGAAAGAAATCAAGGATAAACTTGAGTCTCTGAAAGATGACCGCAGAGCATTAAAACAAAATCGAATATCTAATAAATCTATTTCAACTAAAAAAATAACAATGTAGAATAAAAGACAGTCAAACGAGGGCTGTCTTTTAAAATATAAATATTATACTGCTGATTAGTCTTCTTCATGATGCCGGGAAGCAATAAATAGTTGAGCTACAGACACTAGAATTATCACTGAAGAGACAAACCAGAATTGGCTAGTGTTTGGAATATTAAATTCGAAGAATTCACGCAAAATAGGTGTGCTAAATATAACTGCGGTAAACAATAGTGTTCCTAATATATATAAGCCTCTTCGAATATCGTTATTTTTTGACGGTTTTGAACCCAAAAACACTTCGCTTAGGATTGTTGCAAATACACCAAACCAAGCAGTCGTAATTACTACTGTCGCAAGAATTCCGTGCATCATCGCTCGATTAGTGAGTAGTCCGCCAGTCCGGACATGAAGACCGATATAAATGAACGAAATAGCCAATCCGCTCAAGATTGCAATTGGTAGAATTGCATAAAGCGTATCGCGCCAGAAATTTTTTGGGTTAATTTTATGTTTGGGAATTGGTGGAAATAGCGTGGTTAAAACCGTTGGTAATGTAACTAAAATAAAATTCATATACGTGATATGTCTTGGTAGAAAAGGATAGTTTATTCCCGCAATCATTGTGGCAAAAAGAATTGTTACACCCAAGATGATTTTATGAAAGAACAAAATTGCGATCATCTCAATTGAGAGCATAATTCTGTTACCAATTTCAACGCCACTAGGCAAAGAGGTGAAAGAGTTATCCATTAAAACCAAATCTGCAACCCGTCGAGTTGCTGGAGCACCATCAAACATCGAAATTCCCAAATCGGATTTTTTAATGGCTAGAGCATCGTTTACTCCATCGCCAATCATTCCGGTATAGAATTTATTTTTTTGAAAAATACCGATAATTTTCTCTTTTTGTTCCGGTAGGACGCGCGCAAAAATAGTATTTTCAAGAACCGCTTTCTCAAAATCTTTTTTCGAAAGCTCTTTTAATTCTGCGCCGGTAATATATTTTTCGGCATTTTTAATACCTGCTTCAGAAGCGATAAAGCTAACTGTTCGAGGATTGTCCCCAGAAATAACAC
>JABZJO010000056.1:0-3826 GCA_015257755.1 Candidatus Nanogingivalaceae bacterium | reverse complement strand
ATGCTTCCGCGCCAACAATTCTTTACTTAAAATTTCGTTAACTAAGGTTGACTTTCCACTTCCCGAAACACCAGAAACTACCGTCATTACGCCTAATGGAATTTCAACGTCGATATTTTTCAAATTATTTTCACGTGCGTTTTTGATTACTAACTTTTCATTTTTTTGAATTTTACGTCGGTTTTTTGGCGTTTGAATTTTATCTTCACCACTCAAAAACTTTCCCGTTAGTGATTTTGGATTTTTCGAAACCTCTTCAGGTGTGCCAGAAGCCACAATCATTCCACCGTTTACACCAGCACCAGGACCAACATCAACTAGCCAATCTGCCGCCCGAATTGTATCTTCATCATGCTCAACAACCAAAACAGTATTGTTTAAATCACGAAGATTTTTTAGCGTTGCAATCAATTTATCATTATCTCGTTGATGAAGCCCAATTGAAGGCTCATCGAGGACATAAAGCACTCCTTGAAGGCCAGAACCAATTTGTGTTGCCAAACGAATTCGCTGCGCCTCGCCACCGCTCAAAGTGTTTGCCGCGCGCGAAAGCTCCAAATAATTCAAGCCAACATTATTCATAAAGCCCAATCTCGAAGAGATTTCTTTTAGAATTTGAGTTGAAATAAACTTTTGTTGCTCGTTTAATTCTAAATTCTTAAATAGTTCAACCGCCTCGTCAATTGCAAGGTCACAAATTTCAACAATATTCAAACCGGCCACCGTCACAGCAAGAACGACTGGCTTTAAACGTTTTCCGCCGCAAGTTTGGCATTTTCGAACACGCATAAATCTTTCGATATCCTTACGCTGGAATTCACTATCAGTATCTCGATGGCGACGCTCCAAATTCGGAATTACGCCTTCAAAATTCATATTATAAACACGGCCGTTCATTTCGATCGGATATTTTTCATCTGTTTTTGTGCCGTATAAAATAATTTCAATCGCTTCTTTCGAAAGCTTTTTAGTTGGGACTTTTGTTGAAAATCCATGACGTTTTGCAACTTCCTCAAGCAATTTAATTCGATAGCCCTTTTCCATCACACGATTATACGGACGAATTGCGCCTTCAGAAATCGTCAAATTTGGTGAAAGCACTAATTCTGGGTCAATTTCCATTCGCGTTCCAAGCCCAGAACAAGTTTCACAAGCTCCTTGTGGTGCGTTGAATGAAAACAATCGCGGTTCGAGTTCAGGAATATGCTCATCTGGGTGAAGCTCACAAGCATAACGTTGCGAGAAAATTTTAACTTCGCCCGTTTCGTCATCTAAAACCTCAAGAATTCCATTTGTCATATCTAGAGCCTGCTCAACACTTTGAGCTAAACGTGTCCGCATTTCTTTCGAGAGAACTAAACGATCAACTACAATTTCGATATTGTGCTTAATATTTTTTTCAAGCTCAGGGAATTCATCTAAAGCGTAAATTACTCCGTCAACACGAGCACGAGCAAAACCTTTTTTCGAAAATTCAACAGGAACGTGCGCAAATTCACCCTTTTTAGATTTCGCAATTGGTGCAAGCAAAATTAACCGAGATCCTTCTTTGAGATTCATAATTCCATCAACGATGCTTTGTGGCGTACGGCGAACCACATCTCGGCCACAAATTGGGCAATGCGGCGTGCCAATTCGCGCGAAAAGAAGACGCAAATAATCATAAATTTCTGTCACAGTTGCTACAGTCGAACGTGGGTTTCGGCTAGTAGATTTTTGATCAATTGAAATCGCAGGGCTAAGTCCAGTAATTTGATCTACATCTGGTTTATCCATTGTACCCAAAAATTGTCGTGCATAAGAATTAAGGCTCTCCATGTAACGACGCTGGCCTTCCGCATAAATAGTATCAAACGCCAAACTAGACTTTCCACTACCAGAAAGCCCTGTTATTACCACTAGTTTATCGCGCGGAATCTTTAAATCTACATTTTTTAAATTATGTTCGCGCGCGCCCTTAATTTCCAAAAAATCCGCCATAATTCTCCTTTATTATTCGAACTATTATACCATATTTTTTGAATTCTTTCCAGGATTGCAAACTTCCAAAATTATTTCAAGCTATTTTTCTTCATTCAAAATTTCGCTAATTTCACTTTTCGAAAGCTCATGCCAACGCTTTTTATCATTTTCGAAAATACTAATTTGCGAATCGTCAAAAGGAATTCTATTCTCTTCACACCATTTTTGCATTTTTTCTAAATTTTCAATATAAAAAGTAATTCCATCAAAGCCAAAATCATAATTTTTAAAATTAAGGCGTGCTTTGTTTGGATTCTTTTTTGCTGAAATCTCCGCAAAATCCTTAACCGCAAAATCTGGATAGCCCAAAGCCTCGCCCATCAAGCGCGTTTTTTCTTCAAGATTTTTGGCGTAATTTAGCTTTTCCGCCTTTAAATATTTCTCTAAATTTTCTCGATTTCGAAAAGCAAAAAGTCTATTTTTTGACTTTGTGCGATTTTTATTCCAAATCTTGTGCGTATAAACATTCTTTCGAAAAAATATTTTCCAGTAAAATAATTCCTGGATTTCCGCAAAGTTCGAAGTTCTAAAATCCAAAATCATTGAGCTTCGCCTTCCTTTTCGAAAAGCTTTTCGCATCTTTTTCTTCATTGCGACCAATATTATATATCCCAAAAAAGTAAATATTTTTATTCTTTTGGCGGCGTAGCTTTTACAAAGTTAATTTTTAGACCTTCATTCGTGAAACGTTTTTCGTAAGTGGTCATAACTTTATAATTTTCGTTCAAATTGCTTTCATGAAGATCAAAACTGAGGCGTTCAATTTGCCAACCCTCTGCCACAAGTTGTTCTAAACTCCAATCAAAAAGATCTTTAGCATCAGTTTTAAAATATAAAGCACCATTTTCCGCTAATAATTTTGCATAAATTCGCAAAAAAGTTGGGTGAGTTAATCGGCGACCAGCATTTCGATTTCGTGGATATGGATCCGGAAATGTAACCCAAAGATATTTTACTGAATTCTCAACGAAAGCATCAAGAAGTTGATCGGCTCGAGCCCTTAAAAAGCGAATATTTTTTATACCATCCTGTTCGGCTTTAATTGCACCTTTAACTAGCCTATCAGCTTTAACATCAACCGCTACAAAATTCTTGGTTGGATTTTTTGCCGCTAAAGCTTCGCTGAAAAATCCAGTTCCCGCCCCAATTTCAAGGTTATCAACTTCAGCATTTTCCTTATTCCATTCGTCAAATTCAAAACAAATTGCAGAATTATTAAAAAGTGCAAATTTATAAAGTTTGCGTTTTCGAGTAATTATAAAATCTTTCGGGTTTAAAAAAGCCATTTTTCTCCTTTACTGATCTGTTATTTTTAAAGCTTCATCGCTAAGAGAATTTTCATTAAACTCATTTGCATGAATTTTATTACGTGCATGCGAATAAAACAATTCGAAATTCGCCATTTCTTTATTCGAAAGTCCACCTTGTGGAGAAAAATCTTCATCTTTCTCGAACTGCTTGCGTTTTTCTTCCTCCTTCTTCACCTTTTTCTGAGCTTCACGCGCTTCTTGCAAAACTGGTCGGCTCAAATCAAGCTGGATTGTTCCATCGGCAGTATATAGAGCTAGGCTCGCAACCACTAAAACAATTGTAATCCCCAAACTTCCAGCAATAAATATAATTAAATTCCTCGAACCGTTAACTTCTTTTTGTGGTTGTGATGATAAAGTAGTAATTTTCTTTTTAATTTTTTTCCAAAAATCATTCATTTGCTGCTCCTGTTGTGTTTTTCATAACAAATTCATGAACTTGAATACCGTATTTTTCAGCAATTTCGCTTAATTTTGTCGTATTATAACTCACC
>JABZJO010000055.1:0-3897 GCA_015257755.1 Candidatus Nanogingivalaceae bacterium | reverse complement strand
CAACAATATCAATTGCAGCTAGAACGTTCGAACTTTGATCTTTTGCAACTAAAGTCTTATCTGGCACATCAACAATTGCTTCAACTTCATATTTATTGTCGTGAGCACCGTTAATTTGCGAGATCACAACACGCGCTGATGCTGATTTTTTAGCATGGCGTGGTAGATATTTATCTAACTTACCGATATGTTTTTCTGCATATTTTTGTGTCGTTTCATCAACTTCGTATTTGTTTCCTGTAATTTCAATTCGTGAAATCATTATATAATCCTTTTTTGTTAGTTTACAGCTCCATATTAGCATAAACATTTCATTTTGTCAAGAAAAATAACCCGCCCTACACGAGTTATTCAAAAAATTTAACGAGTTTTTTCAACTCATTTTGGTTATTGCCTGTAAACCTTGCAGCATCCTCTAGAAGAAGACCGTTGTTTTTATCTGTTTCACCGTAAAAAACTGCGGGTACAGCTGAAATACCTTGCCCTTTTAAGAAGTTAATTGCATCTTCATCGTTTTCAATATTGATCTCTATAAAAGGAATATTTTTATTATCTAGATATTTCTTAACCATTCTACACTGAACACAATTAGGTTTAGTGTATATGTAAACTACTTTAGCCATATGAATCACCTCTTTCTAATCTGGCTATATTTAATATTATAGCATAAGCAAAATAAAAAAGCACTATATTTAGTGTTGTAAAATTTACAAAACGCTATATTTAGTGCTTATTTTATTTTTTAGATTCGTTCGCGATTATTCATGTATGGTCGAAGTACTTCTGGAATAACAAGGTCATCACCATCTTGGAAGTTTTCGATAGCTGCGACAAGACAGCGTGCAAGTGATACTGCAGTACCGTTCAAAGTGTGAACAACCTGCAAGTCGCCATTCTCGCGACGTACACGAATATTCAAGTTTCGCGCCTGATAATCTGTACAGTTTGAACAACTTGTAATTTCGCGATAAGCTCCATCAACTGGACTCCAATATTCAATATCATATTTTTTCGAAGCTGGAGCGCCTAAGTCGCCACTTGCAATATTAATCACACGATAAGGGATGCCAAGATCTTGATAGATTTCTTCCTCAACCGCTAAAATCTTCTGGTGCGTTTCAACACTTTGTTCTGGTAAAGTGTAAGCATACATTTCAAGCTTGTTAAACTGATGAACTCGGAAAAGTCCACGTGTATGTTTACCATAAGTTCCCGCTTCTTTTCGATAGCATGGTGAATATCCAGCATAGAAAATTGGCAAATCTTTTTCGTTCAAAATTTCGCCAGCGTGATAACCAGTTAGTGACATTTCAGCTGTAGCAATTAAGCTTAAATCTTCACCTTCAATAAAATATTCATCACTTTGATCACTTGATCGTGGGGCAAAACCAGTTCCGGTAGCAACTTCACCGTTCACCATATGCGGAACAGTCATGAAATTAAAACCTTTCGAAATTAATTTATTGAGCGCAAACTGATAAATCGCATTCTCAAGAAGCGCTAAATCACCCTTTAAGAAATAGAATTTTGTTCCAGCAACTTTTGATCCACGTTCGAAATCAACCCAATTCTTTTTGTTTGCGAAATCAAGGTGATCTTGCGCGCCTTTACGGCTTTCGAAAAGTTCTTCGCCCCAAGTTTTAACTAGATCATCTTCGCCTTCTTTACCGATTGGCACATCGTCTTGAAGAATATTTGGAATCCCATTCAAAGCTGTTGAAAGTTTTTCATTAAGTTCACGGTATTTCTTTTCAATTTCGGCAAGCTCTTCTTTAATTTTTTTACCTTCAGCAATTTGTTCATCGCTTGGCCTTCCGCCAGAATTTTTCATTGAAGAAGCGATTTGGTTGCGTCGTGTGCGAAGTTCATCAATCTGAGCTGTAAGAGTTTTTCTTTCGTCATCAAGCGCAATTACAGCTTGAATATCGGCATTTTTATAACCTTTATTCAGTGCGTCCTTCTGCACACGCTCGGCATTTTCACGGATAAATCTAATATCTAACATAAACTAATTTTACCACAGTTCTTCTGAAATTTTAACCCCTTTTTAATTTGACTTTATTGATATAAAATTGTATAATATAAAAGTATTTCGTTCTTTAAAACTTTTTTACTTTCATGAATAGAATTTTAACTACTTTTCGAAAGTAAAATTCCAGCAAAAATCTAGGTCAATCAATCGAACGACAAACTGTCCCGGAAGGACATTCTGATTTTTGGAGGAAATATTCCACAAAAATTAGTATTCCAAAAGCTGTAGCACTTGAAAAGGGTTACGGAAATAATAAATTCACCGAAGTTCGCAGAAGTGTTAATAGCAAGTTTCATATTTATGAAGAATATGAAGCCGAAAAAGATGGCGTAGATCAGATCATCTTTCTAATAGCGCCAAAAAGTGTCCTAAAGCTAGACAGGCCTACTGAAAGTGCTCTACGCTATTCTAGGATAGCCTTAGAGGAGGTTAAAAAACACATTAAAAAGCTTTCAAAAGATGAATATAAAAAGCTCCGTGAGCAAATTTACGTTAACGGAATAATTGAAATTCCAATTATTTTACCTAAGCGCACTAAATTAATACCTTTACAGAGACATTTAAAACGATACCCTAAAATATTTAAAAATATCATTGGTTTTCGAAGACCACACGCTAATAGTGGAATTCGTAAACAAGGATATAATTTATACGTTCAAATAAATAGGCTGGATTTTTAACCTTAAAGCCCCGATTAAGTTCGGGGTTTTTACTTGACTTTTTACTGTTAAGGAAGTAAAATTATATTATAAATTACACTATCCCTATCCTGGGAAGCACTTTAGAAAAGGAGGCATTGCTTATGTCTAAAAGAACCTTAACAAGCGGTCAACGTATTCAAAACGCCCGCGATATCTCATCTGTAGCTTATCACAATGAGCTATCAAAAGTCGTTCGCGAAGCTTTTAAAAACCTTCCCGATGCTGAAGTTAGAAGACTTGTCAACCTATGCTCTATTGGAAGAAGTTGCATTATTGAAGTTCCACTGAGTGAGAATTTCGAAAAAGAATATGTCTACGATATCAATAATGTCATAAGTATGAGTCCGTTATTTAAGTCTATTCAAAGTATTGATTTTCCAATGGATGAAGGTTTTGCACGGATTTGGCTTCATGGTAATATTCGAAAATTTTTACCAAAAAATCATACGTTATATCGTTCCTAGAAGCTCGCGGTCAACACGCCCTGTCATTTTTGGCAGGGTTTTCTATTGACTTTTATTATTTTTTATGTTATTATAGTTATGTTTTAAAGCAAAAATCAAAAAAGGAATCAAATGAAACAAAAAACTACAAAAAAGATACTTAACTATTTTGACCCGATTTTTAAGAAAAATTTCAAATTGAAAATTGAAAAAGGAATCTCGAAAGACGCAGAACTTAAAATTACTCTTCCCGAAGAAAAAAATTTCTTTCGTGGTGTTAGTTTTAGCGAAAATGTTAGCTTGAAAAAACTCGCAAACGGCAATTGGATTAAAAACCTGCACGCTAAATTTGGTGAAGGTGCCGAAGAGCTTTTTGGAATTGATGAAATTAACGAAGAAAGTGATTTAGAATCTCGCGACGTGCGAATTATTGCTTTTGTCGAAAAAAGTTTAGCTTAATTCTCTTTCGAATATAATAAAAACCCGCCAAGATTAGCGGGATTTTATTTTTAGCAAAATTTATTCGTTAACACCAAGTTCGATTCGTGAGAATTGGCGAACAACAATATTTTCACCGAGTTTTGCAACAGTTTCTTTTAAGAATTGTTCAACTGTTTTGCTGTCATCCATGATGTAAGCTTGTGAAAGAAGAACTTTTTCAGCAAAGTATTTCTTTACTTGACCTTCAACAATTTTAGCAGCAATATCAGCTGGTTTGTTT
>JABZJO010000054.1:0-3966 GCA_015257755.1 Candidatus Nanogingivalaceae bacterium | reverse complement strand
CACGCGTTCCAGGCGTGCGCCTTAAACCACTCGGCCATCTCTCCATAAAAATATTATAACACGCTAAAACTATTAGTCCAAATTAAACATATAAGCTAAACTTTTTAAACAAATCGTGCTATAATTTCAAATATAATTATCTAATATTTTAAGGAATGAGTTAATGCAAGAAAAATCAATTTTTACGCGAATTATTGAGGGTGAAATTCCCTGTCACAAGGTTTATGAAGACGAAAAAGTTTTTGCAATGCTCGATATCGAGCCACTTTCGAACGGCCATGTTTTAGTTTTTCCAAAAAAGCAAGTTGATTTGCTTTGGGATTTAGAGCAGGATGACTATGATTATTTATGGCAAATTGCTAAAAAAATTGCTAAAAAAATTCAAGCTGAGATGAAACCAATTCGTGTTGGTGTTGTGGTTGAAGGTTTTGGCGTGCCGCATGCGCACATTCACCTTGTGCCACTTTATGACCAAAATGTTTTGCAACTTCATCATGGCTATCCTGCTGAAACTTCACCCGAAGAACTTGCAAAAATCGCCGCAAAAATCACTTTCGAAAAATAAAAAAATAACCCCACAATTTGTGGGGTTTAAAAAAGTGAGATGTTAGAGATTAAGCTTTAAGCCATGAAGACTTTCCTTGTTTCCCAAAGTTTAATTTCATCTCTGATTTTATCTGCATATAGAGGATCGTGTCGATCATTAGTGTATGTTGAGAAGTTGTCACCTCCACCATTAGCGAAGTAGTCCTCTAATTGATAGTGATAGTCGATTAGGAACTTATGTTTCCACTCATCAGAAGTATGAGTAAAATCCACTCCTTTTACTACTATCCATTCGGCGTTGGTTCTGTTCCTGTCTTGTAACATCAAAGCGGTTGTACCATCGGCCTGGTCTTCATATTTTGTATAAAAAGTCTTAGACATATGTGTTCTCCGCGCTTAAAGCCCGCATGGCTATAGAATATTTTCGAAACTTTCAGCTTCGAAAGCTAAGTTTAATTTTTTAAACTCAATTTTCGAAACTGAAAAATCGATCAATAGCCAATTTCTCACTTTTGAAATGTTCGCTTGTTCCACACAAGCTTTTAAATTATATCATAAAAAAATAAAAAAGTCAATAGTTATAGCACAAAAAAGAAAAAGCCTTGCAAAAAACAAGGCTTGTAAGAATTGAGCTATCGGCTATCTATATTTGGCCAGCGCTTGGCAGCCGATGATTTGGCCATCGCTATTTCTCACCGTTTTAGCAGTGAGAAGAAGATCTTGCGTATTTCGGCCGCTTAAGTCTGCTGCTTTAGCAGTTATGGCACTTACAATATAATATGTGCCCTTATCATATTCTGGTAAATCAACTGGTTCACCAAATTTTGTTTCAATAATTGGAATACCTTCAAGCATTCCAATCTCAACATCATTTTGTGCAGCTCTTGCCACGCCCTCAGATTCGAAAACTTTGATTACATTGCCTTCTTCATCTACGATGTTGATTTTGTGTGGTGTCAAATTAAAAATAGTTGCCATTTTTATTTACTTCCTCTTTCGAGGCCCTTCTATTATTTTACCAAGTTTACTACTTAGCAAAAAATCTTTAAAGAATCTTTAAAAACTTATTGCTAAGCAGTAAAAAGATAATAAAATGAACAATATTTTTTAGCTCAATTCTGGTAATGTTCGGTTGTGATTTTAATATTCACAACTCTATTAATTATAGCATAATTACAATAAAAAGTCAAATTCGAAAAAAGTTAAAAAAATGTTAAAATAAGAATATGAAAATGAAAATTATTGCGATTGGCAAAAAACATGAAAAGTGGGTTGCGGGTGGGATTGAAATGTTCGAAAAACGATTAAAAAAACCGTTTGAGGTGGAATGGCAGATTTTGGCACATTCAAATTTTGCCGAAGAAAAAGCTCGTGAAGAAGAAACTTTGCGAATTTTAGAGAAAATTAAGCCGAATGATTTTGTGATTTTGCTTGATGAGCGTGGTAAAAATATTTCTAGTCCGGAATTCTCGAAATTGCTTTCGAACGGTTTTGTGAATTCGCAAAATTTTGTGATTGTAATTGGTGGCGCTTTTGGGGTTACGGAAGAACTTCGAAAACGTGCAAATTTCGTTTGGAGTCTTTCGAAATTGGTTTTTCCGCACCAAATTGTGCGACTGGTATTGATTGAACAGATTTATCGGGCTCAAGAAATTTCTTCTGGCGGAAAATATCATCATGAATAGTTTTATTTTGTGGAAAAACTGTGGAAAATTTTTTCAAAAATGTACGATAAAATAAGCTAAAGCAATTGCTAAAAATCGTAAAAAAATATATAATAGAATTACTATGGCTAAAAATGAAAAAGAAATTGTTAAACTGCGAAATTTAAAGAAGCGCTTTGGTGTTGGTGACGCTGAAAACTATGCCTTGAATGGTGTTAATTTAACTATTAAACAAGGTGAATTTATCATAATTATGGGGCCTTCTGGCTGCGGAAAAACCACTCTTCTTAATACGATTGGGCTTCTTGATCGTGCGACAGAAGGAGATTATATTTTTGATGGGCGAAATGTTGCGCGAATGTCACGTTCGAAGCAAGCGCAAATTCGAAGTGAAAAAATTGGCTTTATTTTCCAAAATTTTAACTTAATTCCTCGTTTAACAGTAATTGAAAACGTTGCTCTTCCCCTTGTTTATAAAGGTGTCGGTAAGGTTAAGCGCCTTGAACAAGCTTCAGAAAGTTTGAAACAATTTCATCTTGGTGAGCGTGAATTTTATATGCCGTGGCAACTTTCGGGTGGCCAAACGCAACGTGTGGCAATTGCTCGAGCTCTTGTGAATAAACCGTCAATTATTCTTGCCGACGAGCCAACTGGAAATCTAGACTCAAAGAGCTCGCATATTATTATGGAAGAATTGGCCGATGTGCATAAAAAAGGTAATACTATTATCATGGTAACGCACAACCCTGAATTGATGGCGTATGCTACGCGAATTATTACAATGTTCGATGGAAAAATCGACACTGATACCAAAAAGAAACCTGCTAAAAGTTCTTCAAAAAAAGATGAAGAATTGAATACGCTAGACAAACTTGAACAGATGGAAGAAAAGATTGATGAAATTAAAGAGGAATTAGGAGTTTAAGATGAGTCCGAGGGTTTTAAAAACGAATATCGAAAATGCGATAGAGTCACTCCATGCAAATCGTTTGAGAACTTTCTTGACGATGCTCGGTGTGATGATTGGTATCGCTAGTGTTGTGGTTATTTTTTCACTTTCTGGTGGTGTAAGCTCAATGATTTCGAGCCAAATTGTTGCTGAAGGTGGGGCGTTAGCTGTTGTTCGTCCAAAAGAATTGACGGCGAATGATAAGAATGTAATTACAAGCCTAGCAACTTCGAAGAGTTTTACGCAAAGCTCAATCACAAACGAAGATCTTGGCATGATTTCGAAAATTAAAGAAGTATCGGCGGTTGCTCCGCTCGCAAATTTTTCGGCAAAAGTTAGAGGAGATGGTGAAGAAAAATACGCAAATCTACTCGCAACAAGCCCAAGTCTTGACCAAACGGTGAGTCTCAAAGTTCACGAAGGCCAATTTATAGCGGATAGCGCAAATGCAAATACGGTTGTGCTCGGCAATCAAATGGCGATCGATTTGTTTGGAACAACTCAGGCGGTTGGTAAAGAGATTGCAATGAAGGGTGAAAAATTCATTGTGATTGGCGTTTTAGCACATCAGAGTTCATCAATTAACTTTAGCAATGTTGACTTCAATAATACTGCAATTATTCCATATGAAACTGCGAAACGAATTATTGGTGATAATTTACAGATTCAGCAAGTAAATATTCATGCAAAAAGTATTAATAGCCTAGGGGCAATTCAAAAACAAATTGAAAGCGAACTTTTGAAAAAACACAATGGTGAGCATGATTTTGAAGTTCTTGCAGGTAAATATATTTCACATCCATCAGA
>JABZJO010000053.1:0-4285 GCA_015257755.1 Candidatus Nanogingivalaceae bacterium | reverse complement strand
TACGGTTATTTTCGATAACAAGGTTTTTGGTATATTTCATTGTTTTGCTATTTTCGTAGTCACCAATCCAAGCACCACATTCAAAATGTTCAATCCATAGATTTGAAAGTTTTGAATTTTCTCCGAAGTTTCCAGCAAAAGCTTTATATTGAGCTTTATCTATTGTATCGTCTCGACGAGAGATCAATTCAGATGAAAGATAGAAGTTGTTAATATTAAGCTTGTTTGAATTATTTCCCGCGTCAAAACCGCCGCCACCTTTAGCAGAACTTGTAAAGTGTAGCTGTGTATACCAAATTCCAGCTCCAGTAATTTCTAGTCCTTCTGGTGCTTCTATACTAATTTTCTCACTAATATTGTAATATCCCTCAGGGATGTAAAGTACCTTATTTTGCTTTTTAGCATCAGTGATGGCACTTTTTAGCTTTTCGGTAATATCATCACCAGGTTTTATCTTGTATTCTTCTAGAGAAATGCTATTTTTAGGCTGTTTTCTAGGCGCTTCAACATTTTCTAGTTCAATAAAATCTAAACCAAGATTTTCATTACTATCATTCTTAATAGTAATTTTGTCATCCTTATTTACATGATTACCGAAGAAACCATGAACTTCATCAAAGCCAAATCGTGCATGACGATTTTTTGCATTTTCATTATATGCAACATCTCCATCGATATATTGCCAACCGTATTTTGAATCAAGGTCAAAAGTCTTGGCTTTTTTATCATCATTATTGATTAAAGCTGTAGCTTTTCCCATTTTTCCATCAGGAATCGAAAACCTTAAACTTAAAGCGTCAGCTCCAGATTTAGCAGTAAAAGTTACACTTCCACCGGGTTTAACATTAACATAAGAGTTGTCAGAAGCTTCATTTGCAAGATCATCAAATTTTCGACTGCTTATAATTTCTGCGTTATTCAAAACCCCATCAACGCTCTCATATCGAGAATAGTTAGTGTTTGCTCCATATTTGTTTACATACTGAGATGCTGTTTCAGCATGAACTAAAGGAGTAGATGTTACGGATAGGCCTAGAGCCATGCCAGTAACTAAAAAAGCATTTCTTTTGGATATACTCATTTTTTCCTTTCTTCTTATGTTTAACAAATATCTATTATAACAAAAAAATAATTTCATTTCAAATTAAAACCCCGGCGCGAAACCGGGGAAATGGAGGTTAAACTTTAATTAATACTGTATTTTTTACAGAAGAATGTTCGCGACCGCGCACAATCTCTACTACGTTGCGTGCAATGTCTGAATCGTTCTCGGAAACGAAAAAGTCTTTATTCATTTTCACTTTATGGAAAAATTGACCACTCGAATGGAAAAAATCACCCTTAGGATCTTTTGCGATCGTGAAAAACAAATTCGCAATAGCGCGTTCGATCGCAGATTGAACAGTGACATTATCTAAACCTTGCGCAATCGATGCACGTTTACAACCGTGTACGGGCATGATTTTTTCAATATTTTCAACTCTCAATGTTTTAGCGCCATCTTTCCAGGAAATCTTTAAGATCTTTAGTCCCAAGTTTCGGAAAAGGTGTCTTGGTAGACTACCTAATTGCGGATTTAGCCCAATCGCATCAATTGGCACAAAAAGAATATTTTCACTTGAAAATACGCTGTTATACTCACGCCAATATTCCACCCCGTTTGAATTAAAGTTTTTTGTGAATTTTAACATTCTTTTACCTCCAAATTTTTAATGTGCTCTTTCGAAAAACGAAAGGCTATGCGAATTAATCGCATATATTATAATACAACATTTTTAAAAATAAGTCAATAGGTTATATTTAAAATAACTATTGAAATTTTAAAAATTTTATGGTAATATTAATATGTTACGCACTTGAATTATCAAGTAAAAAATTATTTAAAGGGAAAATATGGCAAAGAAAGTTATTGGAAATTTGAAACTTCGAATCCCAGCTGGCCGTGCAACAGCAGGTCCTCCAGTTGGTTCAACACTTGGTCAATGGGGCCTAAATATGATGGATTTCATCAACCCATTCAATGAAGCAACTAAAGACATGATGGGTAAAGATGTAATTGTTCACCTTCAAGTTTTTGAAGACCGAACATTCACTTGGAAATCACTTGGTCAACCAGTTGACGACATGATTCGTGAACGAGCAGGA
The DNA here is from genome assembly GCA_015257755.1 of Candidatus Nanogingivalaceae bacterium. GTDB lineage: Bacteria > Patescibacteriota > Saccharimonadia > Saccharimonadales > Saccharimonadaceae > Nanogingivalis. The sequence goes on along the minus strand of JABZJO010000053.1, from coordinate 2,140 downwards.
ATCCAAAAAGGTGCAGGAAATTCAAAAACTGACAAAGTTGGTAAAATTACAAAAGCTCAATTACAAGAAATTGCTGAAGCTAAAATGGATCACCTAAATGCAGTTTCAATCGAAGGCGCTATGAAAACTATCGCCGGAACAGCACGCTCAATGGGTGTTGAAATTGCCGAATAATATATTATAAAAATCGCTCTTCGGGGCGGTTTTTAAATTGTAAAAAGAATAACTATATGGTATAATTTTACAGATGAAAAAAGCTTTAAACTTCGAAATTAAAACCCGCTTAAACGGAACTTTAGCCCGTACCGGCGTGATTAAAACACCGCACGGAGAAATTAAAACTCCTGCCTATATTGCTGGCGGAACAAATGCAACTGTAAAAGCAATGACGCCTGAACAAATTCTTTCAACTGGTGCCCAAGCTGTTCTTGCCAACACTTATCACTTAATGCTTCGACCTGGTGCAGATATCCTTCAAAAGGCTGGCGGAATCCATAAGTTCATGAATTGGAACGCGCCGACTTTTACCGATTCGGGCGGTTTTCAAGTTTTTTCACTTGGAATGGCTTACAAAAAGGGGATTGACGCCACTTCGCATATTTCGAAAGGCGATTCTTCACTTGCAAAAAACAATTCAAACCAACTCGCAAAAGTTGGTGAAGATGGAGTTTGGTTCAAATCACATATTTCAGGTGAGAGAATTTTTATGTCACCCGAAATTTCTATGGAACTCCAGCACAAAATTGGTGCGGATATTCACATGGCTTTCGACGAATTAACCTCGCCACTTGCAGGCCGAAAACAAATTAAATCTGCGCTCGATAAAACTCATTTTTGGGCTGAAAAATGCTTAAAACTCCATAATGAATTAAATGCTGAACACTTCAAAAAAGGCGAAAATTTGCAAGCATTATTTGCAGTTGTTCAAGGTGCTCGAGAAGAAGATTTTCGAAAAGAAAGTGCAAGTTTTTTGGGTTCGAGAGATTTTGATGGTTTTGGAATTGGCGGAATTTTTCAACCCGAAGAAATCCCCGAAGTTCTAACTTGGGTAAACACAACCTTGCCTGAAGAAAAACCGCGGCATCTGTTAGGAATGGGTGCACAACCCGCCGATCTCTTTTTGGGTGTAGAATTTGGTATTGACACTTTCGATTGTGTAGCGCCAACTCGCCAAGCACGAAACGGCGCAATTTTCACTTACTCTGGTCGAATCAATATTAAAAATGCTAAATTTAAAGAAGATTTTACACCAATTGATTCACGATGCAAATGTTATACTTGCCAAAATTTCACAAAAGCTTACATAAATCATCTTTTTCGCGCGGACGAAATTCTTGCAAGTACGCTTGCTTCAATTCATAATGAATTTTTCGTAATCAACACTGTTGATAAAATTCGTGAAAGCCTTGAAAATGACACATTTTTTGAATATAAGCACCAATTTTTAACTGAATATTATGGTGAAGAACGTGCAAAAGATTTCAAAACGCAGAGAAATGAAGATTCGTTGCAAGATTAAACCAAATTCGAAAAAGGGAAATCTCATTCAAAAGTCGCAAGATGAAAACGGTGAGTTTTTTGAGATTTTTGTTCGCGAGCCAGCAATTGAAGGAAAAGCAAATTTGGCGGTAATTAAACTTTTAGCGAAAGAATTTGACGTTTCGAAAAGCCGAGTTTCCCTAAAAACTGGCACAAAATCAAGATTTAAGATTTTCGAAATTGATGTTTAATGGTCTCACGATCAAGACATCGAAAACCGTTTTTTAGACCAAAGCCGCACGATTTTTATTACTAATCGTGGAAAGTGAAAGCTGGAACGACACCTTGCTTGCTGAAGATTCGAGCGATTTCTTGCGGAACTTAGCAACTGGTATATTGATTGAAAACGTGATGAGCTGGTTTTTGAAACGAGCTAAACCTACAGCAAGTTATTTGGTTGGCCGAGGTGTGAACGCTGGGATTTATAGCGACTTTAAGCCTGATGATTTGATTGAATATTCGGCAATTATCGATGGTCACACTACTGCCGGCTGTTCGTATTTGAACGGCAAAAGGATGACTTGGCAAGAATGGCAGAAGAATCCTGATATGATTCCACCGCGCCATTTTGGCTGCCGTGCAACTTTGGTGCGAGTGGTTG
>JABZJO010000052.1:0-4296 GCA_015257755.1 Candidatus Nanogingivalaceae bacterium | reverse complement strand
ATCAAACCGCTTTTAATGAGATGGCTGAACGTGACGAGCATTATCGTAAGATGGAGAATGGTGAAAATCAAATAGATGATGAACAGCCATATGAATCTTCAGTACTTTCACAAGAAGAATTACAAGAGGCTAGCGGTGCTAGTTCGGAGATTCGAAAACTAAATCTTCTAGCTAAACAAGTTCAATCTGCTGAGAGCGAAGAAGCTCGACAAAAATATCAACAACAGTTGATTGAAGCTTCGAATGATTTTTCAAAGAACGGCGTAGATTTTGACGGTCTAAAAAATAAACTCGAAGATCGTTTTATCTGGGAAAAGACAAAAAACCAAGACTATCGCCAAAAAGTTCTTGATACAATTTGGGAAAATGCAATGGAAGCTCCAAAGGCTGACGATCAAGAAAATGACAACTCAAATGATGATGATCAAGAACCACAGGTTGCTGATAATATAGATAATCAACAAACTCAAACTGTTGACAATCAAGAAAAGCAAGTTGCTGATGATCAAGAATCTCAAGCTGCTGATGCCAACGCTAATGTTGAACAAAAGCCAGAAATGATTGAGCAAAATGAGTATGAGAAGAAATTTGATGAAATGTTCTTGAACGGTGCGACTGCTGCAGAACTAGCTGACTATCGTCGTAAAATTCGCGCAAACTTTATTCATACGGGAGAAATGACACCTGAAAATAAAGAAATGTTAGAGCGTATGGCAAAAGTTAGTTTTGCAGTTGGTGATATTGCGCGAGAAAACGCTAAAGATACAGAAAACAATGCCGAAGAAAAAGTTGGAAGATTCCAAAAACTCAAGAAAAAAATTGGTAAGAATATCTTGAAACTTGGTGCATTAGCTGGTCTTGGTATAACCGTATTCGGAGTTGGTCGTCAAGCCACTGAATCGGTTCGCACTAACAATAGTGAACCAAAAGTAGAAAATAAAACTAAGACAGAACTTAGTGATGTTTCTGCGACTGAATTCAGCAAACACGCAAGATTTGATAGCAGCAATGCTCAAGAGCAAGAAAAGAACTTTAATAACGGAAAATACGATTCAGAAAATAACGACTACAATAAAGTTGATCAAAAAGAGAATCAGTATTCGATTGGTACAAGTGTAGCGGAACTTTCAAATGAAGACTTCCAGAAAAATATGATTGAATCGCACAGTGAAGATGACATTGAATATATGGGACAATTCTTTGTTAACGATTCTGAAGCGGCGCAAAAATATTTGGGAATGTCGAACGGCGAAGTTGACAATTTAGTTGATGCTGCACGAAACGGTGATCAATCTGCTTTCCAAAAATTGAATGAAGCTTATTCAAACTATATGGCTGGCGCTAAAGTTGTTGGTCAAGAAGCTTTGGAAGGTGATTATTACTCAATCTTTGTGAATGGTGATAAAAATTATGCTCACTCTGAAGGTGCGTTTGGCGGAACAGCGCGTGTTGTCCAGTTGAAAAATGGTCAACAAATTTTGATCCGTGACCAATGTAAGCAGTTGATGATGAAGAAGCAGGTGAATGTTCCTAGCGGATGGACAACTCCAACAATTCCGTTTGGTCAAACTTACACCCCACCCGCTCCAACTACAGAAACCCCAAGTAAACCGGTTGAAAACACTCCAGGAAAACCTGGCGAGAATAATCCAGGTGGTGGCGGTGGTAGTGAAACTCCACCTCCTCCATCTACAGAAAAACCTAGTGTAGATTTGGAAGCTAAAGACCCTACGAAAGACATTAACGTTAATCCAAACTTGAATCCTGATGCTAGAGTTGATGGACAAAAATTTGAAGTTAATACTAACGAAGGTAATCAGCTAGAAGGGGTACAGGAAGAAGTACCAAACACATATGTAGCGCCTGAAGTTCAACCTGATTTGAATATCCAAGCAAACACAGGTTCAACTGGTGAGGTTGCAGCTGATCAAGGTAATGGGGAAATAGCTCCTCAATATCGAGCTGATGGTTGGGCAAATGACACAACAAGTCAAACTTGGGAAAGCACCTATAATAATGGAGGAACTCAAGTTCAAGCACAAGAAGGAACAAATGGCTCAGCTGGTGTAAATACTGGACGAGTAGAATAAAAAAGGAAAAAAATGAAAATCAAAAAGTTTTTTAAAAACAGTATTGGTTTACGATTGAGTTTAATCTTCGCAGCTGTTGCGGTTACCGTTTTAAGCGGTACCGCAGCAATGGCGTGGGGACCAAGTCGTGCAACCTATACTATCGAAAAACCTGCAGATAGGGTGACATTCAACGCTATAACAAATAACCCAAACTATGGCGATGAAAGAAACTTTGTTATTGCAAGAAAAACCACTGATGCAGCAAATCAATGGAAAGATGTAGTTGATGTTGATAGTGATGGTGAATATTTTATTCGAATGTATGTTCACAACAATGCTGCAGCAAACTTAAAACTAGTTGCTGAAAATGTAACTGCTAAAGCAAGTGTGCCAAATCAGTCGGCAAAAGAAATTACACTTCAAGGTCAAATTTCGGCTTCAAATTCTAAACCGGCAACTGTTTGGGATCAAGTAGTGTTCAAGAGTGCAAGTAAAAACTTTACAGTTTCTTACGTAGCAGGTTCTGCAAAATATTACAACAACGTAAATCCATCAAATGGTTTTGCTTTGCCAGATAGTATCGTAAATAACACTGGTGCAAAACTTGGTTACGAGCAAATGGATGGAAAAATTCCTGGATGTTTCCAATATTCTGGAACAGTATTGTTTAAAGTTAAAGTTACAACTCAAAAACAAGCAAGCTTTAAAGTTACAAAACAAGTTCGAAAAATTGGTGAAGCTGAATGGAAAAACGATGTTAGTGTAAAAACTGGCGAAAAAGTTGAATACCGAATCGGTTATGATAATGATGGTGAAGTCGCACAAGAAAACGTAATGGTTCGTGACTTCTTACCAAACAACTTAACTTATGAAAAAGGCTCAACTGTTTTGAAAAACAGTTCAAATCCAAATGGTCTTAAAATTAATTCAGATAATATTACAACTTCTGGAATTAATATCGGTAATTATGCTCCTGGTTCAAATGCTTATGTAACATTCACTGCAACAGCAGACCGAGATAAACTTGTTTGTGGGTTGAATAAATTAGTTAACCGTGCACAAGTTTCAACAAAAAATGGTTCAAAAGAGAACACGGCTGTTGTGAATGTTCAAAAAGATTGTACACCACAAGAGAAAAAAGAATATTGTGAAATTCCTGGAAAAGGTAATTTGAAGAAAGATGATGTAAACTGTAGCGATAAATGTAAAATCCCTGGTCTTCAACATCTTTCAGCTAACGACGCGAACTGTGCTGAAGTTCCAACAGAGCTTCCACACACTGGTCCTGCTGAAGCTGCAATGATGGTAATTGCGATTATGGCAATTACAGGTGCTGTAGCATACTGGTTCCGAAGTCGTGAAGAGATGAAAAAAGCGACTGCAGGTCTTGCAACAAAAGCAAACAGCATCGTTGATCACAAATCAACAAAAACTGAAGCTAAAAAATCTGAAAAAGTAGAGAAAAAATAGTTTCAAAAAAATAAATAAACCTCGTTAAGTCGGGGTTTATTTTTGTTTTTGAACGATTATTGGGTGTTAAAAAGTTCAAAATGCTTATGTCGCACAATTTTTAAAAATAGCAATAAAAAATACCTCTTGAGTAGGGAGGTATTTTCGATATAATGGCTGGCCGCCTTTTTATTATTTAATCGAAGTAATTTCGATTTTAGTATATTTTTGACGATGTCCGTTTTCTTTGTGAACGCGTTTTTTAGCTTTGTAGCGAATCACACGGATTTTTTCGCCCTTAACAAGTTCGTCAACAACTTTAGCGGAAACTTTCACGCCTTTCACAACAGGAGTTCCAACTTCCACTTTGTCGCCATTAATAAGCATCAAAGCATCAAGTTCGAGCTCTTTTGTTCCTTGCGGGAGGAGGTCCACCAGAAGGGTCTCTTTTTCGCCAACGATAAATTGTTTACCGCCAACTTTTATGACTGCTTTTTTCATAAAATCCTCATTTAATTTAATATCTTTATTATTCTATCATAGAAAAACTTAAAAATCAAGTTAAAGTTTATAAAGGGTTCTTTTTAAAAGGTTATGGTTTTTTCAAAAAAAGTATGATATAATGTAGATATTATGAAGGTGATTTCGATAACCAATCAAAAGGGAGGGGTTGGTAAAACTACCAGCGCTATTAATATTGCTTATTATATTGCTAAGCGTGGTTTTCGAACACTTCTAGTTGACTTTGACCCGCAAGGAAATGCAACTAGTGGTC